>JACXTO010000002.1 GCA_016919565.1 Methanomassiliicoccaceae archaeon
AAAGTCGCTCATCACGTATGGACCGCTCGGCCGGATGCTTATCAGATGAGGCACCTGCCTCGATATCTTGTCGAACACCTTGAGGTCGATCTTGATGTCGAATTCCTTGGCGATCGCCGGGATATGTAATGCTGTGTTGGTAGATCCGCCGATGGCCATGTCCACCCGGATGGCGTTCAGGAACGATTCGGCGGTAACGATATCCTTGGGCTTGATGTCCTTCTTGACCAATCGGACGATCGCCTTGCCGGTCCTTCGGGCGATCTCTCGCTTCTTGCGGCTGTTGGCCATGCTGGTGCCACAGCCCACCAAGCTCAGTCCGAGCGCCTCCGTGACGCAGGCCATGGAGTTCGCGGTGAACAGTCCGGCGCAGGCGCCCTCGCCTGGACAGGCGCACCTTTCGATTTCCAGAACTGCCTGCTCCTCCACCTTTCCGGCCGCATAGCTCCCCAATGCCTCGAACACGCTCTGCAGGTCCAGCCGGGCACCGGACGAGGATACTCCGGCCTCCATCGGACCGCCTGTCAGCATTATGCTCGGGACGTTCATCCTTCCCGCAGCCATCAGCATTCCTGGCGTGATCTTGTCGCAATTGGTTACGCCGACGAACCCGTCGAGACAGTGGGCCTGGACCATGAGCTCCACGCAGTCTGAAATTGTCTCCCTTGACGCCAGGGAATAGCGCATCCCCGAATGGCCCATCGCTATGCCGTCGCAGATGCCTGGTACCCCGAATGTGAATGGCCTGCCGCCCGCCTCGATTATCCCCTGCTTGACGTCTTCAACAAGCTCATTGAGGTGAAGGTGACCGGGAATTATGTTGTTCCATGAATTGGCGATGCCAATGAACGGCTTGGACATCTCCTCATCGTTAAGTCCAGTCGCTCGAAGTAGGCTCCGGCTTGGCGCCTTCTCGATCCCTTTCTTGACAACGTCGCTCCGCATGCTCATCCCATCCACGAATGGCAGACCATGCAATTATCTTTGCGCAGGGAACCGAGCTATCGACGCTCACTTGACCTCGCTGAAGAGGATCTTCTCCGCGTTGAACCGGTCGATGAGCTGCCTGCTGAAATCGGAGACGATCTCGTCGCGATTTTGCATCTCCGTGATCCAAAGCCTGATGCTAAGGGAAATTTCCAGGCCAGAGACATTGGTGATGAGAACCTGCGGTTTGAACGCCTCCAGCGAAGGACCTCGGTCGAGCATCTTGCCCATCTTCGACTTTATCAGTATCGTCTCAAGCTTTGCCTTCTTGACGCAGTGGCAGTTCGGAAGGACGAACCCGTCCGCCGCCGCGACCTCGAGGATGACCTTCCTCACCCTATCCAGGTCCTCAGTGAACTGGACCTTGATGGGGATGGAGACCTCCCCGAACCCGGAGCGAGTGTAATTGATCACCATGGAGCTGATTATCGTGGCATTGGGCACGAAGATCAGTTTCCCGGTCGGGTCCAGGAGGATAGTGCGGGTGAGGGTTATGTCCTTCACGCGGGCGATGCTGAAATCGATCGTGCCAACGATATCGATCCAGTCATCGAGAAGGATGCGGCGGTCGAACGTCAGCATGACGCCGGCCATCATGTTCTGGATTATCTGCTGCGACGCGAAGCCGACCCCCAACGCCGCAAGTCCCAAAGAGGCACCAAGCGCGGTCAGGTTGTTGACCCCTAAGAATACGACAACCCCTAGGTAGACTCCGATCACGTAGATCGAGTACTGCAGCACCTTCGCTAGTATCTTGGAGCCGCGCCTGGATACGTACTCACTGACCGTATTGCGGACAAGATTGTAGACCAGGCGCCCCCCGATCATCGTCATCAGCATGACCAGGGCGAAGAGCAGCAAGTTCTCGAGAGTGACATCGAAGATGACAACGTCGGCCATTGCTATCCAAAACCGGCTTCAAGTGATAAATATTTGCAGTCATCCGCTTGGAGCGAATAAATCATTATGAAAACGCGGCACTCATGCCAGGATAAGATGAGATTGTGGTTTGAGAAGGAGGGTTTGGCTTACGAGCGCAACACGATCTCGATGTTCACGCCATCGGGAACCTGTATG
Organism: Methanomassiliicoccaceae archaeon; assembly: GCA_016919565.1. Taxonomy (GTDB): domain Archaea; phylum Thermoplasmatota; class Thermoplasmata; order Methanomassiliicoccales; family UBA472; genus FEN-33. The sequence continues at coordinate 2,065 of JACXTO010000002.1, forward strand.
CGCATCAATTGCCTGAGGGCGCGCTCGTCGGCATCCAGATCGATGAGGCGCTTGTGTATCCTCATCTCCCATCGGTCCCATGTCTCCGAGCCCTCGCCATCGGGGCTCTTCCTGCACGGCACCTTCAGTTTCTTGGTGGGCAGGGGGATCGGGCCGCGAATGGCCACTCCGGTCCTCTGGGAAATAGACTTAATCTGGCTGCAGACACTGTCGACCTTCTTCGGGTCGGTGCCGCTCAGTGAAATCCGCGCGCGTTGTGCCATGTCGATGCCTCAAAAAATGAAGAAGTTGTGAAGTGGTTTAGGTCATGTCCCTTCTTTCGACATCGATGCACATGCCTGCCGCGACGGTCTGGCCCATGTCCCTGATGGCGAACCTTCCCAGCTGGGGGAAGTCCTTTGCCTTCTCGATGACCAAGGGCTTGGTCGGCTGGATCTTGACGATCGCCGCGTCCCCTGCCTTCAGGAACTGTGGGTTCTCTTCCTTGACCTGTCCGGTCTTCGGGTCCATCTTCTTCAGGAGCTCGATGAACGTGCAGGCGACCTGCGCAGTGTGGCAGTGGAACACCGGGGTGTATCCGACCGTTATCACTGAAGGGTGGTTGAGGACCATTATCTGGGCCGTGAAGGTCTTGGCGACCATCGGCGGGTTGTCGACCGGTCCGGCCACATCGCCGCGCTTTATGTCGTTCTTGGCGAGGCCGCGAACGTTGAAGCCGACGTTGTCACCAGGCTTGGCGGACTGCATCTGCTCGTGGTGCATCTCGATGCTCTTCACTTCGCCGATCTTGTTGGACGGCATGAAGATGACCTTCATGTCCGGCTTTAGTATGCCGCACTCGACCCTTCCGACCGGGACGGTCCCGATGCCGGTGATGGTATAGACATCCTGGATCGGCAGCCTGAGCGGGAGGCCGGTCGCCTGAGGCGGGACCTCTAGCAAATCGAGCGCCTGGAGCAGTGTCGGGCCCTTCCACCATGGTAGGTTCGTAGACGGCTTGGCCGCATTGTCCCCCTTGAAGGCGGACAGCGGGACGATCTGAACCTTCTCCATCTTGTAGCCGACGCCCTTCAGGAGCTTTATGGTCTCTTCCTTCACTTCCTCGAAGCGCTTCTGGTCGTAGGCTGGCTTGGTGGCGTCGATCTTATTGACGGCGACGATGATCTGGGTCACGCCCAAGGTCCTGGCCAGGAAGACGTGCTCCTTGGTCTGGGCCTGCGGTCCCTCGATGGCGGAGACGACCAGGACGGCCGCGTCTGCCTGGGAGGTACCAGTGATCATGTTCTTCACGAAGTCACGGTGGCCCGGGGCATCGATGACCGTGAAGTAGTACTTGTCAGTGTTGAACCGCTTGTGCGACACGTCGATGGTGACACCGCGCTCCCTCTCTTCCTTCAGGGAGTCCATCACCCAAGCGAACTCGAAGCTCGCCTTTCCCTTCTCCTCTGCCAGCTTTCTGTATTTCTCAATCAGGTATTGTTCGATGTGGCCAGTGTCGAGTAGCATGCGGCCAACTGCAGTTGACTTTCCGTGATCGACGTGACCAATGAACACCAAGTTCAAGTGAGGTTTCTCTGCCATGTTCCAGCCTCCTATTTATCGATTTAAGTTCTCCATACCGTATTTCATATTTAACGGTTTTTCCGCCTCAGCCCGAATAATAGGCTGCATCATAGGGCTCTGGATTGAGTCCCTTGCGTTTGCGGATCTCTGCCACTACCTTGGTCTGAATCTCGGTCGGCACCTGCACGAAACCGGAGTTCTCGGTCGACCACAAAGCTCGGCCTTGTGTCGCACCGCGGATCGCGCTCGCGAACCCGAACATCTCCGCCACTGGGGCCTTCGCCGCGACGACCGCCGCCTCCCCTTCCTGGCTGATGTCCTCGATGACGCCGCGCCTTGCTTGGATTTCCCTGACGGCATCGCCCATCAGATCCTGAGGTACGTTGATGAAGATCTTCTGGATCGGTTCCATGAGTACGCGGCTTCCCAGGCACATCGCTCCGTAGATGCCGGAACGCACGGCGGGAATGACCTGCGCCGGGCCCCGGTGGACGCCGTCCTCGTGCAGCTTGGCATCGACCAGCCTGATCTTCATGCCCATCGACTTCTCCTGAGCCAACGGACCGACGGTCATGGCCTCTTCGAACGCCTGTTTGGCGAGGTCGAGCGTCTCATTGAGATACTGGATACCTTTAGTGATATCCATGAAGACGTTGGTATCCTTGAACGAGACTATGCCGCGAGCCTCGTCGCGGGCCATTCCGAGGTCCTGCAATTGCTTGGCCAGGG
>JACXTO010000018.1 GCA_016919565.1 Methanomassiliicoccaceae archaeon
GGTTTTCCACGAATACGGTGTTATCAACGCGTTGAATCGCCCCCATCATCGTATGGGAGACGCAATCGATGAAACGCAACCCGCCGGTGTTCGCTTCCAGCGCCTGTAACGCGGAGTTCAGCGTGGCCGAAGGAACGGAGGAGGTGATGTAGATGCAGTTCATCCCTTTCTTAGCTGCGAAGTCGTCGATCAGGCCACGCACGACGTCGAAATAGGACTCGATCTTGATCTCCAGCCCGATCGAGACCGAAGGACCGACCGCCTCCAGCTTCAACGCTATCCTCGAATGCAGGTCCTCTGACATCTAGATCCCTCCTTTGAGAAGGGTGGTAACGAGTACACCGGCGGTCGTAAGGTCGATAACGAACTTGGCGCGCGAGTGGGCGGCCCCCTTCATCTTTGGCACCTGCATCGTTCGCAACAGGTCGCCCTTCCGTTCGAGGTTGCTCATCTGGATGATGCCATCGACCACGGACCCTATCCCGCTGTCCGCGGAAGCTGCCTTTGAGACCAAGATCGCCGTAGTACCTTGTCCATGGAGCATCTCGCTCAATTTCGTCAGGAAATAGGTGTTGAGCCGCTCGTTCTTCCGGTCGGGAAGGATTGTATCGATTGAATCAATAACCAAGCGCTTGGCCTTCGTGCTGCTCACCAACTTCTCCAGCATCGTGATGAGCATGTCCATCACTGGCTCGTCTACCTTCCCGCTCGAGATGCCCGCCTCGTCCAACAAATCTCTCAAGGTCATGATGGTGAGCCGCTTGCCAAGCGCCTTCTCGTCATAGAACACCAAGGGAGGGATGTTCTCCAGGAGCTTGCTCTTCGCCTCGACCGTAGTGATGAGCACTCCGTTCTCCCCGCCTATTGCGCCACGGACCAAGAACTCGAACGCCAGGGCGGTCTTCCCGGTGCCGGGAGTGCCGGTGACCAGGACGATGTTCTTGGTCGGGATGCCCCCACCTAGGATGTTGTCCAGACCCTCGATCCCGGTGACGCACTTCTCCCTCTCGCTCGCCATGGCCATAGCGGGACTATTTCATCGCGCCGTAATATTACTTTGTTCTATTGGAATCAGATCAAATCCCGACATACGCACCATCGTTGGGAAGTTCCCCGCCCCTGGGATACTTTCTCTACTTGCGCCGGTGCTTTACGCCATAAACAAATGCGGCAGTGGCGATTACGGCCACAGCAAAGATCCCTGCTACGATCGGTAACTCAGCCAGTTGACCAGCTGGGTCCAAGGCGACTATTTCCCTATACTCAGAATTTGTTAGAATGACGTATATTCTGCCTTCGTCGCCGATCAATGCGCTGTCGATCGAGGACCAACTTGAACTTTGAGTCAATGCCTGCGTGCGCCAGACCTCTGAACCATCTAACGCTGAGATCGCATAGAGCGATGGATGGCCATAAACGATTATCAGTCCGTTCGCGCTCATAGCCGGAAATGAGAAATATCTGGCACTATACCCTGATTGCCATACCAGGCCTCCATCATAGTTGATCGCCGTGATGGTCGAGCTCATGAACGTACCTGCGACGACGTAGACTGTCCCATTGAACAAAACTATCGGGGCAATCACAAAATGATCCAGGGAATATAGTGGATACGACCACTGGAGGTCGCCGGTGGAGTTTACCTTAAGCAGGTTTGTGCCGTTTATCAGGAACGTCGTTCCGTTCCCGTCGACGGCAATCTCGAACGGACGCTCATCGATCGATCCAATGCCGCCACTAGAGATTGGACGTTCAAGAGCTAGCTCCCAAATGATCATTCCGTTCGGAGCGATTGCGAAGAGTGAATAGTTGGTCTGGAGACGAATCGACCCGTCGGGTGCCAAGGCGGGGGATGACATCTCGCCTGGAGGCAACGATAGATTCCATACGATATTGCCCGAGGGACTGACTGCCACGACGGAAATATTATCTCTGGTCCAATTCATGGAATCGACCAGATGGCCAGTTAGCATCGAAAGGTAGGTCGTCCCGTTCGAGGCGGCCACGACCGAATTTGAGAACCAACCTCCGGGCTGCAAGACCCAGAGGACGGAACCATTTGGAGACAATGCATACTCTGAACCCTTCGGCATATCCCCGGCTGATTGGCTGTGCGCAGTGATGTAGATCGTTCCATCGGGGCCAAGGGCCGGGCTCCACTCTGGATCAGCTGCCAGGTGCACGGTCCATCCTACCAACCCATCAGGATATATCGAAGAAACGTTTCCGTTGGATTCGGCCAAATACACAGTGCCATTGTCGGCGACAACTGGCAGAGAACTGGAGCCGTAATTTTCCGGCAGATTGTTGGGATGTCTGACCCATGCGACCACCGGTGCACTCATGGAGATATTGTGCGAACTTAAGCCCGTGTGACCAGGCCCGCCCTTTAGCATAGGCCATCCACCCGAAGGATTCGCCGTCTCCCCTGCCGAGAAGGACCCCATGCAGGAAGAAATGATAAAAAGGCTGACGAGTAGTGCAATGGCGATGGGATAATGAGCCTTCTTCACGACGCGATTATTCGTCACCCGGCGTAAGAGCCTTTCTCAAGAGGAAGCAAGAAGTGAAGAAATCTTGGGGGTGCTAGTCTCGAACTCACTGCATTCCTAGGTCGAAAAAAAATAAAGAGTTGCGGCATAAAAGCAGGCCGAAAGGGGTTTGTTCAGTCAATTCTTGGTATTGCTGGAAGATTGACTACGGCCGGTTTAGGGTGCGGGACCCAGCGTCATGGATCTTGTTGATCTCTTCATTGTCGATTTCCGTGTTCTTACGGAATTCCTTGATTCGCGCTTCGATGACGGCCTTTGCCTCGCCCTTCGCCTTCTCAGCTTTCTTCTCTAAGGCTCGGACTTTGGCGCTGGTCTCCTTCTCTCGTTGCTCCGCCCTCTGCTTCGCCCGCTCCAACTTAACATCCTGCTTCGCCTGCAAGATGTCGATCCTGGCCTGGAGCTTCGCCTTGTTGACACCCTTCGACACGGCATGTTCGGCCTTCAACTGAGCGATGTCCGCTTTGATAGACACCACATCTCGGTCGTATTGTCCGTATTCGACATCTGCCCTTGCGACGCGGAACACGGTGCCGCCCAGCGCTTCCATTTTGGTATCGACCGGGGTCACCCATTCTTCGCTGATGTCTGCAGCTACCGCCCACTTGCCAGGCGTAAGCAGGGCAGATACGTCATCAAGGAACTCCGCGTTGACTCCAGCGTTGTCCAGGTCCCAGATGCTCCCCGCCAGGGTTCCGCCAGCAGCGCCAACGACCACGCCGACCGGTCCGCCAAGGAGCCCGATCAGACCACCGATCGCCGTACCACCAAGTGTACGGATCGGGAAATCGTCCTCTGTCTGCACCACTGTGACCGTGCCATCGTTGTTCTTCTTTATCACGGCCTCGGCATGAACGGAGATGCTTCCCTCATAGTCCA
>JACXTO010000140.1 GCA_016919565.1 Methanomassiliicoccaceae archaeon
CCAGTACGGCATCGCACTGGACCTGCCCAAGTATATTTTGATAGGGGTGTCGCTCTTCCTGGCGCTCATGTGCGCCTTGGCGATGTGCCTAATCCTAGGCATCTTCACCAAGAACTACAAGGCCGCCCAGAGCATGACGCTGCCGATCACAATGCTGGCACTGATCCCGATGTTCGTGCTGCTGTTCACGGACTTCGATTCGCTGCCGACCATAGGGCAGGCGCTGATCTTCGCCATACCGTTCTCGCAGCCCACCATAGCCGCCAGGGCGCTGATGTTCGACGACTACACCCTTGTGTTCGCTGGCATCATCTACAACGCCGTCTTCGGGCTGGTGACGATGGCCATCGCCGTCAGGCTGTTCAAGATGGACATCCTGCTGACCGGACGGGTGAAGAGCGCGGAGCAGAAGAGGAGGCGCGGCCTCTTCAGCCTGAACCTGCCATCCAGACCAAGAAGGAAGAATTAGGATAGAAGCGCTCGAAACCATTTCCCTCTTCTCTTCATTTCGTTTTCAGCCTGAAGCTGAGCACCGGCAAAGGGTTTTTAAGCACCCCACTTATTTCCCGGCCAATGCTTAGAGAGTGCGCCGACCACGGATATTTCAGAGGCGAGGTCTGCCCGATTTGCGGCGAGCCTGGACGATTCCTGATGAACGAGCAGGAACTGGAACAGATCGGCCGCACCATGGCTGGGGCGCTCAGGCACTTCCCGGAGAAGTTCGAGCTGCAGATGGACGAGCAGGGGTTCGTCAGCCTGAAGGAGTTCATCGCCGCTCTCAAGAGGCAGAGGGAGCGATATCACTGGCTAAGGCCTCATCACATCATCGCGATCATCGAAACGGACCCGAAGGGACGGTATCAGGTAAGCAACGACCTCATCCGAGCCACCTACGGCCACTCGCTCCCGTTGAACCTGAACCTGCCGACGGACAACATCCCAGATACCCTGTTCTATCCAACAACGCCGGAAGAGTCGGACATTCTGATCGAGACAGGTCTGAAGCCATCAGACCGCAAGCAGGTTCATCTTTCAAAGACATATAACGATGCCCGCACGGCTGGCAAGGTGCGGACGGAGGAGCCCATCATACTAGCCATCGATGCCAAGAGAGCGATCGAGGACGGCATCGTCATCGGGCGCGCTGGCCGAACGGTCTTCTTGACTCTAGAGATCCCGGCTGATTACCTGACCAAGGCCGAGCCGCCAGTGGTCGTCGAGGAAACGGAAGAGATCCTGCCCGAGGACCAGTAAGGCTCATTTTCGCGCATCCCGTCGCAAGCTTGATTTAGGACTACGGCAAAGGATGACCGATGTTCGTACGGGCGGACCGATTGCTGACCGAGGTGAACGATGGCCGATTCCCAAAGCATGCCATCAGCTTCCATTGGGAAGGCTTCGTCCCGCATCTCGTCGCATACGATACGGTGGATAAGAGTATCGTGGAGATCGACCTCTCCCGTCTCGACCTGACCGTCTCTCAGCTAAGGAGCTGCGTCGGCCGCTTCGATGAGGAGTATCATCCGTGCCCGCAAGCGAAGATCGTCCGCGGCTCGTTCGATCAATGCGACAGCTGCGCCGAGAGCTGGATACCGAGGCAGGAGTGCGTCTTTGAGCCGAAGTGCGAGGGCGAGTTGTGTGACTGCCATTTCTGCAAACGGCCTCATCTGGTGTATGCCGCGTTCTACGGCGGAAAGGTCAAGATCGGCATGACCAGCGGTAGTAGGATGGCGGAACGGGCGATCGAACAAGGCGCGGATGCCATCGTGGCGTTGGTAGATTGCGAGAACCGGTTCCGGGCGAGGGAGATGGAAAAGGACATCTCCAGATTGCTCATCTTGCCTCAACGGATGACGAGGTCGGACATCGTGAAGCAGCTGGCCAGCAACATCACGAGGAACGAGCTGGAGGACCGATACGCAAAGATCGTTGAATCGCTTCAGGACCGATACTTCCTTCGCGGGGACGCGCTGACGATGCTGAACGAGTATCCGATGCATCTCAGATTGGAAGAGGTCCCGAAGGAAACGGAATCGCAGGGTACGCATCGGGGCAAGGTCAGGGGCAAGAAAGGACGTTACCTCTTCTTCGAGGACGAGGACGACGGAGCCATCAAGATGCTCAACCTGGCCGACCTGCCTTCCAGGCATCTGCAGGACCGGTAAGCGGCTGACCATCGACATATTTATGTCTTCAAAGCATAGCATGTGGCCGGAAGTTCAGATGAGCATCACACTTACACCAGACCAGATCGAGCGCAAGTACGGGAAGCTGTTCTGCCGCGGCATCTATACCATGGTGGACGAGCAGGCGGGGATAGCTCAGATCGTTGAGGAGTGCTCGGCTAAGGGTCCGGTCGAGTGGGACGCCGTCAACCGGAAACGGGCTGGCGGGGTCCTCACGGACATCCGCGTCGAAGGCACGACGCTGGTCATGGACGCGGTCATAGGCGAGAAGGAAATTCACTTCGGCCCAGCCTCGAAGGACCTAGGGGGACAGGGACTGAAGTCGATACGCGTCGAAGGCGACGTGGTCAAGAGCACCTGGGTCGGGCTGGCTGGAGCTAGTGTCGGAGTCGGCGCGTGCATGCCGCAGGGGCCAGGGACTATCGAGGCAGAATACCCAGAGGATGCCAAGGTCGGCGGAGCTCACCGGATAGAAGTGACCGTCTCGACGCCAAAGTTGACAAGGGTGGTCTTCGGACTGGACGATACCGATACACGGGAAAGCGGAGCGTCCTGGGTCCTTATGCTCAAATGCGCCCGGTCAGCACCGGTCGGACATTTCCTGCAGCACAAGATCGTCCAGCTCAACCCGAACGTCAAGGACAAGACGACCCAATGCGTGGCGGTCAGCGCTTCCTTCGCAGTTCGCCCATCGGAGTACGAGGCGCTCAAGGAGCATGTGATTAAATTCGTTCGCGAGAACACCGTGTCCAACAACACGGTACTGGTGATATCGAAGGGATTGCGTATGCCCCAGGCGCTGGTGGATTATGGGTTGAGGGCAAAGGTAGAAATCCTGACAGTCCCAGACGCCGAGAAAGCCGCAGAGGAGGGAGGGGCGGAGATCGTTGAGATCACTGGAAGGAGAGGACTGATCGGCGCGTTAGCAGGTCTGGGTTGCCATGACTTGGGCATCAAAGCAGCCGGTCTGCCAGACGATTGGTAAAC
>JACXTO010000141.1 GCA_016919565.1 Methanomassiliicoccaceae archaeon
CGCCTCCCGCTCGAGGATCTTCGATTCGTCCTCCTCGAAATTCTTGATCGCGAACTCCAGGGCGCGGCCGTCCTTCTCCAGCTGCTGGGACGTAGCCTCGATCTCCTTTTCCCTGTCGAGCAGCTCCTTCTCCTTCCTCGTCAATTCCTTGCCGTCGGAGGCCTTACCTGAGGAGAGCGTGGGGGTCTCAGAATAGGATTGGTGGGATATGGTCCGCGACGGCCCCTTGGCGGACGGGATGTGCTCGTCCGCGCTTATCTCGAAGCTGGGGCCGGCCGGTTCACGTGCCGCCGCAGCATAGGGCGCGGCATTGTCCTCAAGCGACTCGCCGCAACGGGAGCATTGGCTGTCGCCAGGCTTTACCCCGGCGCCGCACCTTGGACACTCGAAGCGCTTTGCCATGCCGTCACCGGGATCATTCGCTTATGACCTTCGTTACCTGGAACTTGCCGGAGTTGAAGAGCAAGGAGTAGTACGACGGGTCGTGGTTGGTCTCCCTCATCTTCACGCAGCGTATGCGGCGCTGCGTCTCCACGTCCCTGACCACCTGCATCTTCAGGGTGATGATGCCGTCCGAAAGGTATCCTTCATCGAAGTTGCCTTCCATCAGCCTCTCCGGCGATGCCTCGGAGATGAGGAAGGAGGTGCAGCCGAGGTCGCGCATCCACTCGAACAGATAGAACAGGTCGGTCCTGCGGTCGGCGATGCCCGCCATTGTCTCCAGGACATCCAGCGAGTCGATGACCAGCATGTCGAACTTCAGGTTCTCCTTCAAGTTGAACACGTACGATTTGAAGACCTGCATCCACGATCCGCCGGTGGAGACCTCCCTGAGCTTCTTGCGAATGATGCCGAGGTCGAGGACGTGCAGGCGGTCCGAGACCCTCTCCGACCTCATCCCCATCTTCTCCATTTGGCGCAGAAGGCTGTCACGGGATTGTTCCAGGGTCACGTAGACCGCCGTCATGTGGTTCTCCACGACGTTGTTGTAGAGCATGTAGTAGGTCAACGAGGATTTCATCGTGCCAGGAGAGCCCGCCACCAGTACGATGTGGTTCATCGGGATTCCCCCCTCCAGGATGCGGTCGAAGTTGTCGATGTAGGTCTTAAGTCTCTGGTCCGTGGTCAAATCACGACCTCCAATGATACTCAGATGGACGCTGGTTCGTCCTAGATGATTAAAATGAGGGGGTCTATACAAAAATGTATTGGCCTGAAAAGCAAGATTAATTCCTTCTCTATACGCCGCCGCGGATGATCAGCTTCCTGACGTATGGCTTGCACTTTTCCGCGATCGCCTTCACCTTCGCCTCCGGTAATGGGTTGATGACGGACAAGTTAGGGTCCAACGTGTTCCGGGGGCTGAAATGCTGCAGTGCCAGCCTCTTCGCCGTCCCGATGTAGGCGGCCATCCGCTCGTAGTCCTCGACGCCTAGGTACGTCGGCACCATGGTGGTCCGGAACTCGTAGTCGATGCCCGACGTCATCAATATCTCGATGGAACGCTTGATCTCGTCCAGCGGGGCATCGCAGCCCACTAGCTGGGAGTACTTCTCATCAAGCGGCGCCTTGAGGTCCATGGCCACATAGTCCACCAGGCCGGCGCGGATCACGTCCCTCAGCATATCTGGATTGCTGCCGTTGGTGTCGAGCTTGATCTTCGTCCCGAGCGCCCTGAGCCAGCGCAGCAGCTCCGGCAGGTCGGGATGGATCGTCGGCTCGCCGCCGCTCACCACCACCCCGTCCAGGAAATCGGCGTTCTCCCTAAGGTACTCCTCGATCACGGCCGGCGGCACCTCCTCCATGCCCGCGCTCTCCAGGACCAGCTCCTTATTGTGACAGAAAGGGCAGCGCATGTTGCAGCCCGGGAGGTAGATCACGGAGACCACCATCCCATCCCAGTCCAAGAGCGATGTCTTGGAGAACCCGACTATCTTGACCATTTCCTTTCCTTGATGGCACCCCTCTGATTTATGTTCTGTCATATTGCAATGGAGCTTCCGGATTGGGCCGAAGGGCGGCAAGATCGCTACCTCGCTCTTCAGTGCTGGCATCCTATTTTCCTAGACAGCGGAAACACCTATGCAAACCTATTTTTGCCACCACTGAGGTAGGTCAGATCCCAGGTGCGCAGATGCTTCCGGCCGATGATCCCGATCCAAACGCGGTCCCGGACGTGCGCCGCTGCCTCGACTGCGGCCGGTGCAGCTATGTCTGCCCGGTCTCGCACATGACGGAGGATTTCAGCCCGAGGAAGGTGGCGGAGCAGTTCGTCCTCGAAGGGAAGCTCCGTCGCGACCGGGGACTGTGGCAGTGCATGAGCTGCGGGGCCTGCACCGAGATATGCCAGAGCGAGGTGCGCTTCCACGAATACCTGCGGGCGAAGCGCCGAGAGCTGCGCGAGACGTTCCAACCGGAGGATACCCACGGCGCCGCTCCCTCGTCGATCATGCGCCTCACCGCCAACGAGAAGATCGCTCCCAAGAAGGAGGGGTGGGTCGCGCCTGACCTGGAACTTGACCAAGGTTCGGAGACGCTCCTCTTCGTCGGTTGCACGCCATATTTCGACGTGATCTTCCGCCATCTACGAGACGACCTACTGGATATACCCCGGTCCGCCTTGAGGTTGCTCAACGCCGCCGGCATCCGCCCGAAGTTGCTGCCTGCGGAAAGGTGCTGCGGGCATGATGCTTACTGGCTCGGGGACGAGGACCTGTTCGACCGCCTCGCCCGCCTGAACCTTGACGCCATTGAGAAGGCGGGGATCAAGGAGGTGGTCGCGTTCTGCCCTGAATGCTATTCCACCCTGAAGCAGATCTATCCGCGCCGCTTCGGTCCACTGGGATTCGAGGTCAGATCGGTAAGCGAGGTGATCAGCGAGAAGATGAAGGCTGGCGAGATTGAGCTGGGGCATGAGGAGGAAAGGGTTACGTAACAGGACCCGTGCCGCCTGGGAAGGCATGCCAGGGTCTTCCAGGCTCCCAGGGACATGCTTGCCGC
>JACXTO010000142.1 GCA_016919565.1 Methanomassiliicoccaceae archaeon
CATCCAGGAGAAGGCGGGAATCGACTATGTCGTACCGTGTGGGACCACCGGTGAATCTGCAACCATGACGCACAAGGAGCACCTGAAGGTCATCGAGATCGTCCTGGACCAAGTGAAGCGCACCCAGGTGATCGCGGGAGCCGGAAGCAACTCCACCCAGGAAGCCATCCAGCTGACCAAGGGCGCCAAGGACATGGGGGCCAAGGCCATACTCTCGATCTCGCCCTATTACAACAAGCCGACCCAGAGAGGGATCATCAAGCATTACGAGACCATCGCGGACGCGGCCGACGTCCCCATCATCGTCTATAACGTTCCGAGCCGGACCGGGTCGAACATTCTTCCAGCTACCGTCCTCAAGCTGGCCGCCCACCCGAACATAATAGGGGTAAAGGAAGCAAGCGGCAACATCGGGCAGATAATGGCCATATTGGCGAACGCTCCGAAGGGGTTCAGCGTCATGTCAGGCGACGATGCCATGACCTTCCCGATGATGTCCCTCGGTGGAAACGGGGTGATCTCAGTGGCATCGAACGTTGCTCCCAAGGAAGTGTGCCTCATGGTCCATAGCGCCCTTGACGGGGACTGGATAGAGGCAAGGAAGCAGCACTTCCATCTACTGGACCTGTTCAACAACCTGTTCATAGAGACCAACCCCATCCCGGTGAAGACCGCGCTGAGACTGATGGGCAGGACATCCGGAACCTTCCGCCTTCCGCTATGCGACATGGAGCCTGCGAACCTGGAGATCCTGAGGAAGACGCTGGACCAGATAGGCCTGATCCCCCGGTGAGGGGCGGGACCGGACGAGGGTGATGAATTGATCCGCGTGGTAGTTGGAGGGGCCACTGGCCGCCTTGGCTCTCTGATATGCAATAGCGTCAGGCAGCAGAAGGACATGCAGCTCGTGGGCGGCATCGTCTCCCAGGCCGGAGGGCACGCGGGAGGGGAGATCGCCCCGGGCGTCCTTGCCTTCGGGGCGGACCAAATTGCCGAGGCGCTGGCCAATGCCGATGTCTATCTAGACGCGACGAGCGCATCAGCCGCGGAGCAGAACCTGCTGCGCGTGCCGAGCCTGGGCGTCAATTGCGTCGTTGGCACGACAGGCCTTTCAGAGGACTTCCTGAAGCGCTTCGAGGGATTGGTGGCCGAGAATGACATCTCTGCCGTCGTGACCCCCAACTTCTCGGTGGGCGTGAACGTCTTCTGGAAGATGTGCGGTGTCCTTGCCGCCGTGCTCGAGGAATATGATGTGGAGATCATCGAGACGCATCACGACAAGAAGAAGGACGCGCCGTCCGGCACCGCCCTGAAGGCGGCCCAGATCGTGTCCGAGGTCACCGGCATCGAGAAGATGATCCATGGCCGGTCGGGCGTGACCGGGGCCAGGGGAAGGGAGATCGGCATCCACTCCATCAGGGCCGGGGACGTGGTCGGCGAGCATACCATAATCTTCGCGGGCAACAAGGAGCGCATCGAGCTCACCCATCGGGCCCATTCCCGGGAGGCGTTCGCTGAGGGGGCGGTCACCGCCATCCGCTGGGTCTCGGCCAGGAGGGACAGCAAGGTGCACTCGATGGCCGAGGTGTTGGGGCTTTGATCAAGGTAATGAAGTTCGGGGGGACCAGCGTCGGGAACGAGAAGGCGCTCGGCAACCTCGTCTCGATCGTCAAGAACGAGCCGAGCCAGAAGGCGCTGGTGGTCTCCGCGATGTCGGGTGTGACCAACACCCTGATCGCGCTGATGAAGGACCCCGGGGCCTCGAACGATGCTTTCTATGACGAGCTGCTGAAGAGGCACGTCCTGGCGGCCAGGACTCTTACGGACCAAAGCCAGCTCGACGACCTGGAGATGAAGCTCAGGCTCCGCATCTTCAACCTCCGGCAGACCGTGGAACGCTACCACGCTGACAGCGCGGGCCGGGAGATGCTTCAGGATGCGATCGCATCGTGGGGGGAAAGGCTATCGTCCCTCATGGTCGCCTCGGTCCTGAAGGCGCAGGGATTGGACACCGTGGCCATGACCTCCGAGGAGGCTGGAATCGCTGCGGTCGGATTGCCTGGTAACGGCACAGCGGACCTGGAGCGGAGCGAGAAGAACTTCCACAGCAACGTCCTGCCCATGATACTGGCTGGCCGGACCCCGGTACTGACCGGGTATTATGGCGCCGACTCCTCGGGCAGGCCGCTGACGTTCGGTCGCGGCGGTTCCGATTACTCCGGTTCGGTCGTCGGCTATGCCTTAGGGGCCAATGTGGTGGAGATCTGGACCGACGTGGACGGCTTCATGACCGCTGACCCGCGCATCGTTCCCTCCGCCCGAACCATCCGGGAGATGGATTACGGCGAGGCGGCGGAGCTGGCCTATTTCGGCGCGAGGGTGCTGCACCCGAGGACCATCGAGCCGGCCAGGAAGAGGAAGATCGTGGTCATGGTCAAGAACACCTTCCATCCGGACGGGGAGGGGACGAAGATACACGAGCTGCGCGCCTCGAGGAACGAGCTGCTGCGCTCGGTGGCGGTGAAATCGGACCTCAGCATACTCAAGGTATACTCGTCGGAGATCGTGTACAACCCCAGCCTGGTGGCGAAGCTCCTGGAATCCGTGTCCGAGGACGGCGTCAGCACCTACGCCATATCGACCTCGCTCTCCACCCTGGCGATCGCGCTGCCGTCAGGGGCGGCGAAGCGCGTGTGCGACAAGATCAGCAAGCTGGAGATGGGACAGATCGAGAAGGTTAGGATCAAGGACAATGTGTCATTGATCTGCACCGTCGGGGACGACCTCATCAACCACATGGGCGCGGCGGCCATGATATTCGATGCGGCCATGGAGGCGAAGGCGAACATCGAGATGATCTCCGAGGGGGCATCGGACGTCGCCCTGAACTTCGCTGTCCCGAGCGAGCAGGCGAACGATGTGGTTATCAGGATTCATGAGAGGTTCATTGCAGGCAGGACAGGTGGCTAACGTGCGTCAATTCAGCAATTCCGATGGACAGATGATGATCGGCGGCTCGAGGGCGACCGAGCTCGCGGAGCGATTCGGCACCCCGCTCTACGTGACCGACGAGAATGCGATCAGGGACAATTACCGCCGCATCAAAGGCGCGTTCAAGCCTTACATGCCAGTGCGGGTGCATTACGCATGCAAGGCCAATGCCGCGCTGGCGATCCTGCGGGTGCTGCAGCAGGAGGGCAGCCATATCGATGCCGTCTCCATCGGGGAGGTGGACGCCTGCCTTCGGGCCGGGTTCCCGCCGGAGCGCATCCTCTACACCGGCGTCAACGTCTCGAACCGGGAGCTGGAGGCGCTTGTCAACCGCAAAGTGATGATCAACATCGACAGCTTCTCTGAGCTCAGGCGACTGGCGGAGATCTCCGATCGACCAAAGATATCGTTCCGCGTCAACCCGGGAGTGGGCGCGGGGCATCATGCCCACGTGGTAACTGGCGCCAAGAGCACTAAGTTCGGGATACCCAAGGACGAGATCGTCCGGGCATACGACGAGGCGCTGGAGCACGGGTTCATTCCGTTCGGCCTGCACGCCCATATCGGCGCTGGGGTGCAGGACGCCGCACCGTTCGCTGAGGTGACCGACGTCCTGGTCGAGATCATGAACCAGGTGAAGGACCGGCTCGGCCTGAAGCTTGAGGTGCTGGACATCGGCGGAGGAGTGGGGATCCCCTATCGACCGGACGAGAAGCCGATGGACCTGGACGCGTTCGCCAGCGAGGTCACCTCGCGCATCAAGGGCAAGTGCACCGCCACCACTGTCGCTATCGAACCAGGGAGGTTCATCATCGCCGACACGACCGTCCTCCTGACCAGGGTGGTCGATGTGAAGACGACGCCCGACAAGAAGTTCTGCGGCGTGGACGCCGGGTTCAACACCCTCATCCGGCCAGCGTTCTACGGGTCGTACCATCACGTGGCAGTGGCGAACAAGTTCGAGCGAACGGCCGAGGTGCTCTATGACGTCGTCGGACCGATCTGCGAGACGGGGGACTTCCTCGCCAAGGACCGCTTGCTGCCGAAAGTGGACGAGGGTGACCTGATCGCGGTCTACGATACCGGAGCGTACGGCTTCACCATGTCCTCCAACTACAACCTGCGCGGTCGACCGTGCGAGGTGCTGGTGAAGGACGGGTTTGCCTCCGTAATCCGCGAAGCGGAGGGCATCGATGACATGCTCAGGCTGGAAAGGATCCCAACGAGGCTGATGATTTGATGTTCTACAAGTACCACGGACTGGGAAACGACTTCATCGTGCTGGAGGACCTCAACGGCAAGGCTCCGAAGAGCCCCGAGTTCGCCAGGAAGCTCTGCCATCGTCGCTTCGGGATTGGGGCCGATGGCATCCTCTACATCACCCGCTCGAAGAAGGCGGATGCCGGCATGAGGGTCCTGAACTCCGACGGATCGAAGGCAGAGATGTGCGGCAACGGCATCCGGTGCGTCGCGAAGCACCTCTATGACATGGGCATCGTCAAGAAGAGTAAAATGAGCATCGACACCCTGGCCGGCATCAAGCAGCTCGAATGCCAGGTCGAGTCGGGGGAGGTGACGAGCGTGACCGTCGACATGGGCGCTCCCGAGCTGGACTGTGAGAAGATACCGATGAAATGCCGCGGCACGTTCATCTCGGAACAACTGGACGTAGACGGCAGATACATCACCGGGACGGCGATATCCATGGGCAACCCCCATTTCGTGATCCTGGAACCTCTGAGCGAGGGTGCCATTAAGGAGCTGGGGCCGAGGATCGAGAGGCATCCGATGTTCCCCCGGAGGACCAACGTGGAGTTCGCCGAGGTGCTCTCGGACCACATCGACGTCCGGGTGTACGAGCGGGGGGCGGAATGGACCTTGGCCTGCGGCACTGGCGCCTGCGCCACCGCGGTGGCTGCCGTATTGAATCGGAAAGTGCCAGAGTGCAAGGAGATCGAGGTCCGCCTGCCCGGCGGAAGCCTTTGGATTAATGTAGGCGAAAGGTTATCCTCGGTGACGATGCGCGGCCCCGCGGTGAGGGTGTACCGCGGCGAGCTGCAGGAGTGATGGCGATGACGTTCGAATATGCCAATCGAGTGAAGAAGATACCGCCCTACCTTTTCGCGGAGATCGAGGAGAAGATCCGGATCAGGCAGTCCCAAGGAGTGGACATCATCGACTTCGGGATCGGCGACCCGGACATTCCCACGCCGGACCCGATCGTCCAGGAGATCGCCAACCAGCTCAAGGATCCCCAGAATCACAATTATCCGACCTCGGTCGGCGAGTTCGAGACGCGCAAGGCCGTAGCCGACTGGTACAAGGTGCGCTTCGGGGTCGACGTCGAGCCGCAAGGGGAGGTATGCATCCTCCTCGGCAGCAAGGAAGGCCTGGCGAACCTGGCCCGGGCGTTCGTCAACCCGGGCGAGAAGGTGCTCGTCCCCGACCCCGCCTATCCCGTCTACGCTCAAGGGGCCGCTATGCTCTGCGACGCCGTCGCCGTCCGCGTTCCCCTGCAGCCCAAGCGCAACTTCTGGTTCGAGGACTCCCCCCGCGAGCTGGACCCAGAGGCGAAGGTGCTCTACATCAACTATCCCAACAACCCGACCGGCGCGGTGGCCACCGAGGAATACCTGCGTGGGCTGTACCGCTGGTGCGTGGAGACGCACACCATCATGGCATATGATAACGCCTATTCCGAGCTCACCTTCGACGACTATGTGGCGCCATCGATGCTGGAGATCGGGAAGGAGGGGACGATCGAGTTCGGCTCCCTGTCCAAGACGTTCAACATGACCGGCTATCGCCTCGGATTCGCCGTGGGCGACGCCGAGCTCATCAGCGGGCTGAAGAAGGTCAAGTCACAGATCGATTCCGGTGCGCCGAAATTCATCCAGAAGGCGGCGGTGATGGCCTTGGATCAGTACACCAGTGCAGAGAGGCCGCCCCTGGTCATGGACAGCATCAAGATCTACGAGAAGAGGCGCAACGTGCTAGTGGCCGGATTGCGCGAGATGGGGTTCAAGGTCCCGATGCCCAAGGGAACCTTCTACCTTTGGTTCCCGATCCAGGGGAGCAGCCTGAGGTTCGCCGACAAGATGCTGGAGCGAGGCGTCGTGGTCACTCCTGGCATCGGCTTCGGGCCGGCCGGCGAAGGCTACGTGCGCATGGCGCTGACCCAACCGCTCAACCGGATCGAGGAAGCGCTGAAGCGGATGAAGAAGGCGCTGTGAGCTCGCCATCAATTGGTCAGGCACTTGCGGTACTTCGCCGCTTTTAAGGCTTCGACCACTGGCAGCGGCTTGCCCAACAGATAGGTCTCCAGCGCGCCGCCTCCCGTGCTCACGTAGGAGAACTTGTTGAAGAATCCGAAATGCTCGGCCGCTGCCACCGTATGCCCGCCGCCGATGACGCTGAACGCTTTAGAGTAGGTCGTGGCCTGCATGATCTCCCTGGTGCCCTGTGAGAACACGTCCTTCTCCGTCACCCCGGCCGGCCCGGAGATGAAAACTGTGCCGGCGTGGCTGATCACCTTGGCGAACTTCTCCATGCTGCCCCTGCCGATGTCCAATATGGGATATTCCTGCGGCAGGTCGCCGACCATGATGTCCCGCCGATAGCAGTCCACCTCGATCGCCACGTCGAAAGGTATCAGGATGCGCTCGCCCTTCTCAGCGAGAAGCTTCCTCGCCGCCTCCAGGGCCTCCGGGGTGATCTCCTTCCCGATCATATTCTCGGTCGGGCTGCCCAGCTTCACGCCCCGGGCCATCAGGAAGGCGTTGCCCGCCACCCCGACCAGGATCACCCAATCGGCGATCCTCTTGGCCAGTATGCGCTCCACCATCCTCACCGTCTCCCCGAACTTCGATCCCCCGAAAACGAACACCGCCGGCCTGGCCGGGTTCTCGAAGACGGTCTTCAGGGCCTTCAGCTCCCTCTCCATCAGCCTTCCGGCGGCCGAGGGGAGGACGGCGGTGAATCCGGTCAAGGAGGCCTGCGCTCGATGCGAGGCCCCGAAGGCGTCGTTGACATAGATGTCGAACAGCGGTGCCAGCTTTGTCACCAGCTCGGTCTTGGCGTGCTCCTCCGCCGTCCTCTTCTCCATCTCGCAAGGCAGGTCACGCACGTTCTTGAGCACGATGACCTCACCGGGGGAGAGGGAACGGATCGCCTCGATCGCCACCGGGCCGCAGACGTCGTCGACGTACTTCACCTTCTGGCCGAGCATCCGCTCGATCATCTTCGCATGGCAGTTGAGCGGGGTGAAGTCCCACTCGCCCGGGCGGCCTTGATGCGATAGTATCGTCACCTTGGCGCCCTTGGAAAGGAGCTCCTTAAGGGTCGGCATCGTCTGCTGGACGCGGTTGCCGTCCTCGATCTCCAAAGTTTCCTTGTTCAAAGGACAGTTGATGTCTGCCCGAAAGAGCACGGACTTGTTCTTGAAGTCGAAGTCATCGAGAGTGTTGAAGTCGAACATTTGCTCCCCTTTCCGATTTAATGAACCCTCACATGGTAGATTATTCTTTTTCCGCCGCCCGCATCGATTCGTTCGCCGAACGCACCTACTTGCCGATGCCCATGGCCTTGTCGGTCTTGCGGATGGAGCGCATCGGGTCCGTCTCGGACTTCATCATCGAGCGCACGCAGTCCACGATCTCCGGGACTATGTCGCTCTCCTGATGGATTGCCTGGTAGTAG
>JACXTO010000143.1 GCA_016919565.1 Methanomassiliicoccaceae archaeon
CGGAGATGTTGCCGCCGGTCCCGGTGAAAAGGCGAAGCTCGTACAGCAGACGCCCGACTTCGACGATCTCCTTGCGCAGCACTCCCTCGATCTTCAGATCCTCGCCCCCTTCACCCTGGTTATCTGGTCGGGATCCAGGACGCCGATCTCGGTGATGAAGCCGGTGACATACTTGGCCGGCGTCATGTCGAACGACGGGTTCAGAGCGCTGCACCCCGCTGGCGCGATGCGCTTGCCGTCCATCATCAGCACCTCGTCCTCGTCCCTATCCTCGATCACGATGTCCTTCCCGCTCTCGGTGTTGAAATCGAAGGTGGAGATAGGGGCGGCAACGTAGAAAGGTATCCCCATTTCCTTGGCCAGGACCGCCTTCTCGAATGTTCCGATCTTGTTCGCGAAATCACCGTTCAGCGCCACCCGGTCCGCTCCCACGATGACCAGGTCCACGCCTTTGCGCATGAAATGCCCTGACGCCCCGTCCACGATTATGGCGTGCGGTATCTCCTCGTTGCGCAGCTCGTAGGCCGTCAGCCTCATCCCCTGCAGCCGCGGCCTGGTCTCGGACACATAGACGAATAGCTTCTTCCCGCCTCTCCAGGCGACCCTGATGGGTGCGAGGGCGGTGCCATAGTCCACCGTCGCCAAGGCGCCGGCGTTGCAGTGGGTCATGATCCTATCCCCGTCCTTGATGAGAAGGGCACCGTTCATTCCGATCAAGCGGCATTTCTCGACGATCTGGTTCGCATAGCGGCTGGCGGCCTTCGCTGGCTCCTCGCCCCTCTTCAGCGCCTCCACCATGAAATCGACCGCATAGAACAGGTCGTGCGCGGTCGGCCTCTGCGACTTGAGCATTTCGGCCGACTCCCTCAGGTCGTCACCCTGCAGTGCGGCCAGCGCCATCCCGTAGGCGGCCGCGGCCCCGATGGCAGGCGCTCCCCGGACGGTCATGTCCTTGATCGCGCTGCCTACCTCACTAGCCCGCGTCAGCTCGATGACCTCGAACCTCTCCGGCAGAAGGCGCTGGTCGATCATCATCAGCTTGCTGCCTTCCATCCACACGGCCTGATACTCCCTAGTGCCGTGCTCCATCATTATGCGCAATCGCTCACCGGAGGGTAATTCGGCCGAGGTGTAGAAAAAACGTTGGATTGTTGGCTGGGAAATCTTCAGAGACTTTGCACCCTCTCATCGCGAGACATTCAATTGTCCGGTGCTCCCTGACCGTCCGCTCACCCCGTGCGCCCCGGCATTATCCGGGGCGTAGAGGAGGATCATCGTATCATTGGCCAAGGCGTCGGGGTCAAGCCTGAGACCCCCAAGCCCTCGCATCTCAGCTTGTTTTGAAAGCTGGACGAGAGCGGTTTTGCAGATGTTCAGCCCGGCGTTGATTTGGCGATCCAATCGCCAGCCGCATTTGCCGCATTCGAACACCTGGCCCACCCTGCTTCGGCGTTTGATATCGCCACATCTCGGGCAGGTCTTGCTCGTATATCTCGGATCGACCTTGATGATCGGAACTCCACGTTCCTCAGCCTTGTACTCGATCTGGCGGTGAATCTCTCGATAGGGCCAGCTTGACAAGCGTCGGCGCATGCGCTTGCCTCTCCCACCGCCTTTTGGTAAGCTCAAGTCCTCAAGGATAATGGCAGATCGTTCTCGAGCAGCTAATTCAACCAATCCTTTGCTCATAAGATGCAATCGCTGGGAGACCCGATTGCGCTCCCTCCGCCCTTCCTTCGATGCCAACTTTCGCCAGACCCTGCGGTCGTTGCACTTCTTTTTTGCTAGTTTCCTTCGGCGGGTGAAATAACGATGTTGAATCACCGACACGTCGGGGTATGGAGCGGATACCGGCACGACACACTCGGATGTGAGTGAGACGCCGTCAAGCGACCGTTCGTTGGTGTCGAGAGCGAGAATTGATGTTAGCTGATACTGCTCAGGAATCTCCTTCTCGACTGCGAAAACAGCCTTCCTATCGTTCAAGATCAACTGTTTGATCTTTCCCTGCCCCATGAATTCGACATGATAGTTTGATAGCTTAACGTCGAAGCTTGCCCATTCGCCGTTTCGCAGCGAGAGACGGACAAGCCCTGTTTCTGGGGTGATATGGAATGTGGCATCGTCGGCGCGGAGGAATGGCTTAAACACGTAGGGTACCTTGCTTTTCTTGCCTTTGCGCAGCTTTCTGCGATATCCCTTGGCGAGAGACAGGGATACCCCCATGGCCGTTCGTGCATGCGCTCCGTTAATGTGATATTCTCCCGCTAATGACTGAGCGAACTTCGCCATCGAACCCTTGGCGGTGAAATCGTTCTCGAGTGCGTGCCTGATGCCCCGATTGACCATCTGGCGGAAATCCTGCATAAGGTCTAGAATTTGAATCGGAAGTGGAGACGCCATTTCGCAGACGAGGCTGCGGCAGACAGATGGCACGCACGAGAAGAGTTGATGTTAGCATGTGAATGGCACCACTACAGTAAGCATTTGGATATAGGTGCAAAGCCAACGGTGGAACCATCATTAAATATCGACAGTTGCATTCTTTCAAATCCAGGTGGGCAACATGACCGACAAGAAGCCGGACGCGTTCGATGTCTATTCCACCACCGCCGGCCTTCGTCAGATATCCAACCCGGTCAGGCAGAGGATCCTGAGCGAGCTGCAACGGCGCGACCTCAGCCTGAGCGAGATAGCCGTCCTGACGAACAAGGCGCAGTCCACCCTGTCGGTCCACTTGGACAAGATGGTCAAGGAAGGCCTGATCGCCTACCGCGACGACCCGAACGACAACCGCCGGAAGATATTCTATCTGGTATCAAAGCCGGTAGGGAGCTCGGTCGTGCCCCGCGAGGACCTGATGAAGCAGGTGGAGATCACCATCGCCCGGTCCATTGGCACTCCGAGCACCTTCCTCAAGGGCGTCATCCGCTCGATCGTCATCGGCATGGAGGCGATCGGGTTCAACATGGACCCGGTCCTGAAGGACATCGGCCGGCAGATCGGCACCGAGATCGCCAGGCGGATGAAGTCCAACAACGTGGAAGGGATAATAAGCGAGGTCAAGGAGTTCTTCAAGGTCCATGAGCTGGGCGAGATCAACGTCTACGCGTTGCATCCGGTGACGCTGATCATCAAGGAGGAGTACGACTGCTCCAAGGCGCCCGATGTCGGCCGGACGCTGTGCCTGATGAACGAGGGCATACTGGAAGCGATATTCGAGCAGCGCCTGGGCATGCCGGCCAGGGTGACGAAGGCGGAGACCTTCGGGACGCAGTACAACTTCTGCAAGTACGTGATCGAGCCAGGGTTCTAACGAGCTCGTTGGCCGGTCGCTGTTTTCGCACCGAACTTATTTAGCGGTGCGGATTCTATGGTGATTTCCGAGGTCGAGCAATATGGGACTTTATGACATGTTCGATGAGATGAACGACATGTTCGATGAGATCGACGAAGAGATGTGCCTGGTCCTTGACAGCATCTCAGCCATCAGAGAGATGGTCGAGAAGGGGCAGAAGAAGAAGGCCCTGGAGGCGCTGATGGAGCTCGAGGCCGAGCTGGATGACTTCCTGACCATCCCCGA
>JACXTO010000144.1 GCA_016919565.1 Methanomassiliicoccaceae archaeon
CCGAAGGAGCCCATTATGACAACCATGTGGGACTTCGGTATCCCGCCCTCAAGCATCTCGTCCAAGCCCTCGATCCCAGATTTGACCCTGTCGACCATATTCATCCCACCCTTTCCGTGTCGATTACCACGAGCCCGCTCTCTGCGGTGACGACCGTGGCGAAGCGAGCGATGCGCTCCTTATCGAGGTGGGGCAGCATGCTCATGAACTTTTCGACGAAGAGGTACCTCTGCCGCCTAGACGACATGGCGAACTTGCTCCATTCGAAGACCAGAGCACCGTCCACGCTGTCCATTATCATGCGCTGCTTGCGCTCGTCCATGATGTCCCGTGTCAGAATAAGATATACCAGCCCTTTCCAGCGCTTGGAGACCCTCTGCATGCCGCGGAGGACCGCGACCAAGTCAGTGATATCGATGTTGGCGCTCACCGCCAGATCGGTCAGGGAATCGATGATGATCAGGCTCTTCGGTGCGTTCTCGTCCATGAAGTTGACCAACGCCTCCAGCAGGTTCTCGTCGCCCGAGCCCTGAGAGAAGATGGAGGATTGTTCGCCTCCCCACGACTTTGGCACCAGCGTCTTGCGGAAATAGACCCCGGAGAAGTCCTTGAAGACGACGTTCCGCTCGAAGGCGTTGTAGAAGTCGCTGTTGAAGGACGCCTTGATCTCCTGCAGGATGTCCTCCTTCGACCGGGAGAAGGTGATGTAGCATATCTTCTCCGGCATGTACCCGTTCCTCGCCGCGTGGCCGAGGAAGTAGTCGCTCGAATCTGGGTTCTCCTTGACCAGCGAGAGCTTGGCCGCGGAGGTGTAGGCGAACTCCACCTGCCCCGCGCCCACCTCCCCCAGCAGGAGGACCGTAGAACCTATTGGCATTCCGCCTTTTATGATCGAATCGAAATCAGCCACACCAGTGGGAATCTTGTTCTTGGATGGGGGCATGCCTGGCACCTAACAGGCGACGCATCGTGCTATCACCTTATCTAATTTCTTCTCTGGGTCTCAGGATTCCTTGCCGATGAACTTGATGATAAGGCCGAGCAGCCGCTCCGCCGCCTGCCTTTTGATCTCGCTGCGATCGCCCTCGAAGACCTTCATTTCGGTGGTGTGCTTGAAGCCGTCTGTGATCCCGAACCAGACGGTCCCGACCGGCTTGGCGGCGCTGCCTCCCTTCGGCCCGGCGATCCCGGTGCATGCCGCCCCGATGTCCGCCCCGACCACACCGCGCACGCCCTCCGCCATCTCCTTGACGGTCTCCTCGCTCACCGCACCGCTCGTTTGAAGGGTGGTCTCGTTGACCGCAAGCAATCGGACCTTTGCCTCGTTGCTATAGGCCACCAGGCTGGCCAGGAAGAACTCCGAGGAGCCTGGGACGTCCGTGATCATGCTGCCTGCCAGACCGCCGGTGACCGATTCCGCCAGGGCCAACGTCTTACCCTTCGCCTTAATGATCTTCCCAACTTCCTTCTGCAGGCTCATTAGAATACCTCAATGGTGCAAGTCCGACGCAAAGGTCCCTGAGGCGCTGTATGCCATCGATCTCCTCGATGACCTTGGCGGTGGCCTTGGGGACCAGGTGCTTCCACTTCTCTCCGGCCAGTATACGCCTTCGGATCTCCGTACCGGAATAGGTCTCCCGGTTGAAGAGCGGAGAGGCCCTCACCTCGAAGCCGGCCTCGCTGAACAATCTGCGGGTGAGAGCGTTGTTGCTGTAGACCGCCTCGAACGGCGGCACCAAGGAGACCACGTGGGCCACCCACACGGCGTAGCGGTTGACATCCACAATCGGCAGGATGGAGTAGTCCTTCATGCCATCCTCCCTCAACGCCTGGGAGATCATCAGGTGCCTCTCCCCGGCGGTGAATGGATTCTCATAGGTGTGGGAGAACTGGGCGCTGCCGATGCCGATGGTGACGGAATCCCATTCCTTGGCGATGGTGCGGATCACTTCCAGATGTCCCTTGTGGAACGGCTGGAACCGACCTAGCACCAGGGCGTTCTTTCCTTCGCTCTTCATTCGATCCTGATTCCCAGAGCGAGTCCTGGTATGATAACTTTAACTGAATATATCCTCGGATGGGATTATTTGTAGCCAGAAGAGAGAGAAAATAGGAAAACGGATGAAAACGTTTGATGAAGGGTTTCTCAGCGCGCAACCGGTATCGGGTTGGGGAACACCGTTGGCTTGTCAGACTTCTCCGGTCGCTCCACCAGGGCGGCCAGCTTCTTCAGCAGGCTGTCCTTCTTGATCCCTCCGATGAGCGCGTTCTGCAGGACCTCGGTCATGTTGCTGACCGGCACGATCTCGATCTTGCCGATGTACCTCTCCTCCAGCACCACGTCCCTCATGTTCGCCAACGGGATGAGCACCTTCCTTATGCCCGATTCCGCCGCTGCCTCGATCTTTGCCGTGACTCCACCGACCGGGAGCACCAGGCCGCGAACGCTGAGCGAACCTGTCATGGCGATGGTCTGGTCCACCGGGACCTCCTCCAGCGCCGAGATTACCGCCGTAGCGACGGATATGGACGCCGAGTCTCCTTCCACCCCATCATAGGTGCCGATGAACTGCACATGGACGTCGTGGTTGGA
>JACXTO010000145.1 GCA_016919565.1 Methanomassiliicoccaceae archaeon
CATCTGACCTTTTGAGATGGACTTGACGCCGCTTCGGAAGATCTCTGCCTGATAGGCCGCGCTGTTCAGCGACAAAGCCAATATCCCTGCGGTCAAGGGGTCGAACTGGATGCCCAAAGAAGGCAATCCAAAAAAGATCAAGAATATCTGGATGAGCAGGGGGGTGCCTCGGAACGCTTCGATATAGATTGTGCTCACCCCTCTAACGAATAAGTTATTGGAGATCCGCCCCATGCCGATCAATAGTCCGCCGAGGAAGCCCAGGGCAATGGAAACGGCAGAGACGAGACCGGTCCATAGCAGTCCCTCGAGCAGGAACGGAAGATTTTCGCCGATGACGCTCCAATCCAATATCATTAGGTCTGGTCCCCCCGCTTCCGAATAATAGAAAAGATTGAGGAAAGGGGTTTAGGCGTTCAGTCCGCGTTCCACTTCACCAATATCGCCTGCAGGCTGCCGTCCGCCTTCATCTGCTCGATGATGGCGTTGACGGCCAGCAAAAGAGCCGGGTTCCCCTTAGCGATGGCAATCCCATACTCTTCGTTGGTGATAACGGCAAACCCGACCTTAATCGTATAAGACGCGTCATCAGCGTAGTTGTTGGCGACTGGTGTGTCGCAGATCACCGCATCGATCAATCCCTGTTCCAATGCTACCACAGCACTAGGTATGTCCTGGTATTGGGTAACGGTGCTGCTAGGAAGGTTGTCCTCAGCCCAATAGAGTCCAGTCGTTCCCAGTTGTGCGCCAATGGTCATTCCCGCCAGGCCGGCTGCAGATGTGATGTTGCTGCCTTCCTTGACGAGGATCCCCTGATTGGCCAGATAGTAGGGTGTTGAGAAATTCACGGCCTCAGCCCTCTCCGGCAGAATGGTAATCGAAGAGATCCCGATGTCGGTCTGTCCAGACTGCACAGCTCCGATGACCGCATCAAAGCTGAGCGGTTTGATTACCAGCTTTACCCCCAGTTCATCAGCGATCCTTTGAACTATATCGATGTCCACGCCTTCATAGGCACCGGATGTGGAGTTGAAGATCTCGAACGGGGGCCAGGTGGTATCCGAACCCACGATCAACTCACCCCTATCGAGAATTTCCCTCAGGCGATCGTTGCTTCCTACATCTGCTGGTGTGCTGAGAGCAGCCCCAAGAACATAGCCGACCACCAGGCCGACCACGAGCATGACAGCCACCAAAGTATACATCATCGAACTCCCCCCCTTCTTCTTTCCGTAAGGAGCCGATGAATTCGGCGGATTCCCCGCTGTTTCCGACATGTTCTCGATTGAACGCCTTTACCCGATTTAAACCTGCTGGGTTTCTTCTACGATATGCATAATTTTGGTTACGATTTCAGCATTAGCATTATAAGGGACTTGCGAAAATTGGCCCCTGAGGATTGAGCCAATTTTTATTGTTGTCCTTCTTTCCGCAACTTATGTTCCTTTTATCAAAACCTTCAATTAGCCAGCTACGACCAGAAACGCCCGGGGCCTCATTCGACCTGATCGTGAGAGGTCAAAGCTGAATGCAATGGCGCCTAGAGAAAATTAAGTGGACCGGGCGAGATTTGAACTCGCGGCCTCTACCATGCCAAGATAGCGATCTTCCAGCTGATCTACCGGCCCAGTACTATCGCGAAAGGGATTTTCCTAGTTAAGGTTTTGGGCGCATTATGAAATCCGCCTTAGGAGGATCGCGTAGTAGTCGAGGGTGAAGACCTTTCTGAAGCCGGCCTTCTGGTAAAGCTCAAGGGCTATGTCGTTGTCCGTCTGAACGTCCAATACGATCCTTTCCTTGCCCTCTATCCTCAGGACCTCGACCACCTCACGCAATATCGCCTTGCCGTGACCCTTACCTCTGAGCTCTGGAATGACGCAGAGGCCGGTCAGCTCGGTGATCGTTCCGTCGGCATTAACGTCCACCTTGCCCACGGCACTTCCCTCGCTCATGGCCAGGAATCTTCTCTGGTCCGGCTTTGAATGAAAATTACTGAAGCATGAAAGCTCGACTTCGCAAAGCCTCGGGTCGTCGTTGCCAACCTCGATCAGGTCAATATGATGAGCTGTCACCAAATGTTCTCCGCCCGTTGCCTCCATCCTATGTTCCGAGAAGGCCAGCTTGCCTCCCATCTCGATCAGGAGTTGAGCCCCCGCGGGAAAACGTCTATCGTTCATGAACAGAAGGCGGGCGTGTCCTCTGCGCTCGCATTCCGCCATCGTCGCTTTCATTAGCGCGAGGCAAGAGCCGCTCCATTCTTCATCCGGGTCAGCAAAGACCATCGCCTCCGCCTCTTCCTTTACGAACGAATAGAAGAAGGCAAAGCCGATGATGCGGCCCTCCTTCAAGAGCTGGAATGCTCCCAACCCAGGCTTATCCAAGGAGCGCAGGAAATCGCCGCTCATGATTATGCTGATGCCCTGCTTGCGCTCGCAAAGCTCCTTCAGGCCCAATATCTTGCCTATCTCATCCTCAGTGAGCTTGGCAACCGGAGTTGTGAGCGTGCACGCGCAGCTAGTTCTTCTGCCTTCGATCACGAGCGCACCCTATAATCGCGGCCATTAAAATCCTTGGCGCTTTGCGATGCCTACTCGACGTCAAGACGCTTCTGGAAGCGCATCCTCTCGCCTGGTATGTGAGTGGGGTACTCTGCGTTCAGGCAGGCCATGCACAGCTCGCATTCCGGCAGGCCGAGCGCCTTCACCAATCCGGCGATGCTGGTATAGGCGACGCTGTCCGCCGTGATCAGTCGCGAGATCTCGTCCACGGTCCGATTGGTGGCGGCGAACTGCTCCCGCGTCTTCATGTCGACGCCGTAATAGCAAGGTGCCTTCACTGGAGGACAACCGATGCGGACGTGGACCTCCTTGGCGCCGGCCCGTCGGGCCATCTGCACAATCCGCCTCATGGTCGTCCCGCGGACGATAGAATCGTCAACGATGACGATCCTCTTCCCCTTCATGGTGGACTTGATCGGATTGAGCTTGAGAAGGACGCTCTCGTCACGGGTGCTCTGCTCGGGCATGATGAACGTGCGCTCGACGTACCGGTTCTTCATGAAGCCCTCTTCGTAGGGGATACCGGATCTCTCTGCGAAGCCGAGCGCGTGGGCCCTCCCCGAGTCCGGGACGGGGACGACGACGTCCGCATCCACTGGGTGCTCCTCTGCCAAAATGCTGCCGAGGCGCTTTC
>JACXTO010000146.1 GCA_016919565.1 Methanomassiliicoccaceae archaeon
ATAATCTTCGCCAAGTTCGAGGAATCGAAGATCAGCTCCAAAGAGGTCGCATTGATCGGGATTCTGGGAGCGATCACCGCCGCCTCCAGGATCCCGTTCGCGGCCCTTCCTAACATCATGCCGTGCACGTTCCTCATCATCGTGACCGGACTGGTCTTCGGGGCGTTGGCCGGGGCCATGGTGGGCTCGATGACCGCCGCCGTCTCGAACATGTTCTTCGGCCAGGGACCGTGGACGCCCTGGATGATGGTGGCATGGAGCATGGTCGGCATCGTGTCTGGATACGTGGGCAAGAAGTATCCGGGCTATGGGGTGCGGGACATCGTCCTGCTGGGGATCGTGCTCGGAATGGCCTACACCTTCCTGATGGATTTCAGCAGTTGGATCGTATTCTACCGCGCCGTTCCCAGCCTCTTCATCCCGACGCTCGCGGCTGGCCTGCCTTTCGGGGCGCTGCACATAACGGGCAACGTCATCTTCGCCCTGATACTGGGGAAACCGGTGCTGACGCTCTTCAAGCGCTTCCAGCGGCGCTTCCATGTCAAGTATGATGCCAACCAGCCGCCGCTGTCTGCCTGAATGCTTTTCGGCAATCCCGAGATGAAACGGCCTACATCGACCTGAAGGATTTCGCTGTGAACGTCAACACCATAAGCCGGCTAAGCGTGGCGGAGGCTATCCTGAGGAGCAGGCGCAAGGCCAAACGATCCACATGCGGCATATGGTGGATCGGGTCAGCGGCGCATCTTGCTCAAGGCGATCGCGCATTGGCCAGCGGCCACGCCGCCATCCCCGTTCGGCAGGACGTCATGGCAGACGAACCTGAAGCCGCTCCTTTCGATCGTCGTTCTTGCCATGGCGGATATTGTGGCGTTGTAGGAGACGCCTCCGGACAGGCCGATGCAATCGAGCCCGTGCTTCTGTGCTTCCTCCACGGCCACGTCCACCAGTCCCCGGACCAGCGCCGCCACGTAGGAATTCGCCCGGTCCTGGGGCTTCCCTTTCGACTCGACCATCTGCCGGAACATGTCCACGCTGCGGATGATGTTGCCCTCCCGTTCCAATTCGATTGGCACCGAGTCGCTGCCTGATTCCAGCAATCGTTCCAGCTTCATCGCGGGCTCTCCGTCGTATGACCGATGATCGCAGACGTCGAGATAGCACGATACCGCGTCCAATACCCTGCCGAAGCTCGATGTTCTCGGGCTGGAGGGAAGCAGCTTCTTCAATATGGCAGCCTCCTCATCTTCGATGCTCTGATAGTTCCAACCGCCCGCTTCCGCCATGGCGAAGACCAGCCTGCGAACGTCGTGGATCGCCCTCTCTCCACCGAGCAAGGGGAGCTCCTGCAGGTGACCGACCCGATGGTAGGAATCGAAGGTCGAATAGAGCACCTCCCCTCCCCAGGCGGTCCCATCGGCCCCGTACCCGGTACCGTCCAGCGTCAGGGCAACTATCTCCTCCATTCCTGATTCCAGCATCAACGAGGCGCCATGCGCCCAATGGTGCTGGACCTCGACCACCTCTGCCCCCAGCTCCTCCGCCAGTCTCTTCCCGAGCCGGCGGGTTGAATAACCCGGATGGAGGTCGACGCCGATGGCCTGGACCTGCTGCAGGTCCAGCAGCCTCATCTGGTATCGCAACGCCTGTTCCAGGAACTCCAACACCCCGTACGAGGACGCGTCCCCGATGTACTGGGTCTGATAGATCCTCCCATCATTGGCCACCGCCCCGGCGATATGCTCCTGGCCACCCATCCCCAAAGCCTTCCCTCGCATCTTCGATGTCACGAACGAGGGCACGCTGCCCCTCGAGCGTCGGATGTAGAACGTGTGCCCCTGAAAGCCCCTGACCACCGAATCATCGCATCGATTCACTATCGCCCGGTCATGCATCAGATAGCAGTCCGCCTTGAGGTCCAGGGCATCCTCGTCCCTGAGCACCATCGGGTCCCCCGGGACGTTCGCCGAGGTCATTATCAGGGCGTCCTCGGGAAGGAAGGAGAAGAGGAGGTGCTGCATCTCGGTGTATGGCAGGAAGATGCCGATGTTGCCTAAGCCAGGCGAGATAAGCTCAGTGATCTCATTCTGCCTTTTGGGGACGAGCACGATCGGCCTTTGAGATGAGCGCAGCAGGTCCCTTTCGAATTGGCCCGGATCAGAGTAGCGTTCCGCAGCCTCCATGTCCCGCACCATCATCGCGAACGGCTTCTCCCTTCGACGGTACCATCCCCTGAAGCGCGGAAGCGTGGCCAGCGTGCAACAGAGGTGCATGCCGCCCCAGCTCTTGCTGACGCCGATCGCACCCTCGTGGATCCTCGTGGCGAAGCCCGAAATCGGTTCGCCGATCAACTTTCTTCCCTGGTGGTCCAACAGGTAGTATTTCGGGCCGCAGCGGGGGCAGGAAATGGTCTGATGATGGAAGCGGCGGTTCTCCCGGTCCTCGTACTCCTTGCGGCAGTCGTCGCACATGGGAAAGGCGCGCATGGAGGTATTCTCCCGGTCGTATGGCAGGTCCTCGATGATCGAGAACCGAGCCCCGCAGTCGGTGCAGTTGGTGAAGGGATAGAGATGCCTGCGATCCGTCGGATCGAACATCTCTTTCCGGCAGGGGTCGCAGATCGCCACGTCGTAGGGGATCGATACTCCCTTGATGCCAGAGCGGCTCGGCAGTATCACGAAACCCTTCTCCAGGTTCATGGCAGCCCCGTTGTCCACGATCTCCAAGGAATCGATGCGGGCCAGCGGCGGGAGGTTGGCCTTCAACCGCTCGATGAAACCATGTGCGTCACCATCGATCTCAATGACCACATCGGAACCGTTATTGAGGACCGAGCCATTCAGGCGCATCGAGGTCGCCACTCTATGGACTGTCGGCCGGAACCCGACACCTTGGACGACCCCTCGGACAACTATTCTCATTCGAACGCCTGATTCGAACCACCCACGGATTAATAATCGTTTGTCAGCAACCTTCCATCCCCTATCCGTTGTCGCCTGATCAATGCCCCAAATGAACGGGAAGCTCGAACAGGTCTGCAAAAATATATTATGCCACGTAATGCCCTTGCGGGAGCGGAGATGTAATGAGCCAGGTCCCAGACGGTCTAAGGTACACCAAGGAACACGAATGGGTAAAGAAAGAGGGCGCAAATGGCCGCATCGGAATCACCGACCATGCCCAGAACGAGCTGACCGAGATAGTGTTCGTGGAATTGCCGAAGATCGGCAAGAAAGTTAGACGGGGTGACGCCCTCGGTGTTGTCGAGAGCGTCAAGACCGTCTCTGACATCTACAGCCCCGTGAGCGGGGAGGTCGTTGATGTCAACAAGACCTTGGAGGATAACCCCCAGTCGATCAATCAGAGTCCCTACGACAAAGGCTGGTTCGCCATCATCAAGCTCGCAGAACCATCGGAGGTCGACTCTTTGATGGATGCTGCCAGCTACAAGAG
>JACXTO010000147.1 GCA_016919565.1 Methanomassiliicoccaceae archaeon
CAATAGTGTAAAGAGTGACAGGCGCGTAGTCCGAGGCGATCTTGGCGACTATGGTGCTGTCCAGTCCGCCAGAGAAGAGGATGCCAACAGCCTTTCCAGCGACCTTCGGCTCGATGGCATTCTGAAGGGCTGTCAAAATCCGTTCCGCGTGGTTCACGGACGAGCGAACACGTTTCCATTCCTTAACGGTTTTCGCATAGGCCATTGCTAGCACGCACCAACGGAAGGGTTATTATGCCTCTAATCCAATGGAAATCAGATATGGACCTGGACAGATTGTTGAACCCTTCCAGCCTGGCCGTCGTCGGGGCTTCGGCCAAGCCAGGGAAGGTGGGGAATGTCATACTTGGGAACTTGAAGGAGGGAGATTTCAGACTCTACCCGGTCAACCCCAAGGAGAAGCAGATACTTGGCCTGAGATGCTACTCAGACCTGAGCTCTCTTCCTGAAGTCCCAGATGTCGCGATACTCGCGGTTTCCGCCACAACCTCGTTGCCTATCACCATCGAATGTGTGAGGCTAGGCGTCCCATTTGTCATTGTTGTCGCAGGAGGCTTTGCGGAGATTGGGCTGGAGGGTGGCAGTATCCAAGACTTGATGCTTGCAGCCATACGAGGCAGCGGCACTCGCCTGCTTGGACCTAATACCATGGGGCTTTTGATCCCAAAAAGGAAGCTCGATACTCTGTTCCTTCCGAAGGAGCGGAGCCCGAGACCTGCGCATGGCCCTATCGCACTGATTTCTCAAAGTGGCTCAGTTATGGTGGGGCTATATGAATTGGCTGAGGATGCGCGTGTTGGACTGGGAGCGTGCATCGGGATAGGGAACAAGGCCGACCTGAACGAGAACGACTTCCTGAAATACTTCGGCAAAGACGAGGACACCAAGTGCATATCGCTGTACCTGGAGTCATTCTCATCGGGAAGGGAGTTCGCGGAATCGGCTCGCAAGATATCCCACCGCAAGCCGATCGTGGCGGCAAAGGTGGGCAGGACGCCATCCGCCCAGAAGGCGGCATCGTCGCATACTGGCGCCATCGCATCCGGAACGGACCTCATGGTCCGAGGGGTGTTCCGCCAGAATGGCATCGTCCAGGTCGATGACGACCAAGAGCTCCTGGATATCAGCCAGGCGCTATCCTGCCTCGACCATTTGGAAGGAAATCGAATAGCGATCGTCGGCAGCGGGGGTGGCTACGGCGTGGTGGCGACCGATTATGTCACGTCCGAATCGAACGGGTATGGCCTGACCTTGGCGCCATTGGCCGAGGGGACGAAGGAACGCCTGAGAAAGCTAAGCCCCTACTTTGCCTCCGTCCACAACCCGGTCGACCTCACCGGGGACGTGACGAACAAGATGTATGATGAAGTGCTAGAAGTGCTGCAGGACGAGCATAGCATCGACGCCATCCTCCTCATCCTACTATTCCAGCCACCAGGCATGACGATCGGGATGGTCGATGTTGCCGAGAAATGGGCCAGGGATGGGAAGAAGCCGATCGTGATCTGCTGTACTGGTGGAGGTTACACCCGCCCGGTCTTGCAGCGCCTCAACGAGCGAGGTATACCAGCGTACGGCTCCATCAGTCGCTCGGTGCACGCGCTTGGCTCCCTTTGGGAACGAGGGAGATATCTCGGCAGCTTCAAGAGCGCCGCCTCTAAAGACGCAAAATGATTTAGTCCCTGAGGCCATTCATTCCGAACGATGGACAAGGTAACTAGGATCGGCGTCTCGCTTGAGCCGGAGCTCCTGGAGGCATTCGACAAGTATCTGGTGACCAGAGGCTATTCGACGCGCTCCGAGGCGATCCGCGATCTCATCAAGAAGGCGATGGTGGAGGAGTCCCTCAAGGCGGTTGATTCGCACGCCGTCGGGACCATCACCCTGGTGTACGATCACAGCCTGGGAAGCGTTAAGGAGAAACTAATGGACATCCAACACCACCACCACGACATCATCTCCTCGTCGATCCACGTCCACCTCGATCTGGAGAAATGCTTGGAGGTCCTGGTCATTCACGGAACGGTCGGAAAAGCGCAGAGACTGAGCGAAGAGCTGACGAGCGTCAAGGGCCTGTTGCACAGCGAACCGGTGATGATCGCTGGACAACTGAGCGAGCATGGCAAAAAGCATGAGCATTGAAGAGCGATCAGGGGAGGACCATATTGGGTCTGTTGCAGAATACCCATCTATTTATAATCGGTCCACCTTGCTCGAACCCCGATGATGAGGCTGGTAATCTCCGAGAAGGCTGACGCAGCGGCGCGTATCGCCATCATCCTATCCCGTGGAGACAAGAAATCCTCACGGGTGAATGGCGTCCAGGTCTTCCAATTCCAGACGGGCGACGACGATTGGTCCGTGGTCGGATTGAGAGGGCACGTCATCGAGTTGGACTATCCACAGCACATGAACAGCTGGGAGAAGACCCCGCCACGGGAGCTTGTCTACGCGGAACCGGAGAAGAGGGTCACCGCCCACAACATCATCAACGTTCTGAGGGAATTGGCGAAGGACGCGGACGAGATCATCATCGCCACCGACTATGACCGGGAAGGAGAGCTCATCGGCCTGGAGACGGTGGAACTATTGGGCGTCGACATGTCCAAGGTTTCTAGGGCACGCTTCAGCGCCTTCACCCGGCAGGAGATCGATCAGGCCTTCTCCAATCTGACCAAGCCGGACGAGAAGCTCGCCGAGGCCGCCGAATGCCGACAGATTATCGATCTGGCCTGGGGGGCGACACTGACACGCTTCATATCCTTGGCCTCGGGCCAGGTCGGCTCGAACTTCCTTTCGGTAGGGAGAGTTCAGAGCCCGACTCTGGGCCTGATCGTCGACCGCGACCGGGAGATACGCTCCTTCGAGCCAAAGCCTTATTGGAACGTCAACGCCAAGTTCGAGAAGGAACAGAGATTCGATGGCGTGCATCAGAAGAACCCCTTCTGGGAAGAGGAGGGAGCGAAGGATGTGCTGCGCGTTTGCGAAGGCGTCAACGAGGCCGTTGTCAAATCCTATGTGAAGGAGAACAAGGACGAGTATCCTCCACCCCCGTTCAACACCACCATGATGCTTGCTGAGGCGGTCAAGATCGGCCTAACCGCCAGTCTCGCGATGAAGATCGCTGAGGACCTCTATACCTCTGGTTACATTTCCTATCCTAGGACGGACAATACTGTCTATCCCCGCTCACTGAGCCTGAAGAATATCCTTGAGAAGCTGAAGCAGACGGAGTTCAAGGCCGAGGCAGAGGAGCTGCTGGAGCAGGAGAGCATCCGTCCATCACGCGGTCGCGTCGAGACGACGGATCACCCGCCGATCTACCCGAC
>JACXTO010000019.1 GCA_016919565.1 Methanomassiliicoccaceae archaeon
GACGTCTGTATCAAGATAGTCGGCTGCGGTGGTGGTGGTTGTAACACAATCAACCGCTGCATCGAGGCCGGCATCGAGAGCGCGCAGCTTTGCGCGATCAATACGGATGCGAAGCATTTACTAACGATCAAGGCACCGAAGAAGATTCTGATAGGAAAGACATCCACCCATGGTCTTGGTGCTGGTGCCATTCCAGAAGTTGGAGAGGCGGCGGCCAGAGAGAGCGACATGGAGATCCGCGAATTCCTGAACGGGGCGAACATCGTCTTCGTCACCGCGGGCATGGGCGGCGGTACCGGCACCGGTTCCGCGCACTACGTCGCCAGGATCGCCAAGGAGCAGATCCGGGCTCTGACGATCGGCGTGGTCACCATTCCGTTCAAGGCAGAGGGAACGGTCCGCATGGAGAACGCCATGTCGGGACTGGATAAGCTTCGTCGCATCACGGACACCACGATCGTGATCTCCAACGACAAGCTCTTGGAGCTCGTTCCAAAATTGCCAGTCGACGCGGCCTTCAAGGTCGCTGACGAAGTGCTCATGCAGACGATCAAGGGGCTGACAGAGATCATCACCAAGCCTGGCCTTGTGAACCTCGACTACGCGGATATCATGACCGTCATGAACGAAGGCGGGGTCGCGTTCGTCGGGATCGGGGAAGCGAACAGCGATGACGATGATAGAGTGAAGTCCGCCGTCAACGAGGCGTTGCACAGCCCTCTTCTTGGAGAGATCAGCCTGAAGCAAGCTCAAGGTGCGCTGATCAGGGTCGTAGGAGGTCCGGACATGACAGTGAGCGAGGCGCAGAAAGCCTCGGAGATAGTCATGAACTCGATCGCAGATCGTGCTCGGATCATATGGGGTTGCTCGATCGATCCTGAGATCGAAGGCACGATCAAGATCCTGCTGATATTAACTGGCGCGCAATCGAAGTACGTGCTCGGCAAGGGAGGGGAGATGTCCACGGCCGGAAAGCTCGGGGGAAAGCCCACCGCATCATCCAGCTCGGGCGGTCGCCCCGCTCCGTCCGCACCGGCGCGTAGGTCTGACGACGACGATGGCATAGACTTCGTGCGCTGAGCCGGATCCTGCGCCAAGCGAGGGGGCATACGAGGTTGCGCCGTGTGCCTTCCCCCATCTTAACCGGTGGGGGGAGATCACAGCTCAAAAGCGGCTTCGCCAAAACTAATGGCAGGACACGGTTCAATGCATCCACCGCAATGGATGCATCTCTCCACGATAACCTGGATCCGGCCTTGCTCTAGCGTGAGTGCACCCTCATTGCATCTGGCGATACAGACACCGCAGCCGACGCATTCCTCGGCCTTAACCATCGCTCGGCGCACCCTTTCAACATTCTTCCTGATCGTTTCGGGGGTCTGCCCCTTGGCCACCAGGATGCCGTCCTGGAAGACCCGGACGTCCTGGACAAGGAGCCAACCCTCCTCTTCGTTCAATTGCACCGTTCCGAGCATGTTGAGCACTCCGGCCGCGCGACGAAGGTCGATCGGTCGATTGAAGGCACCCTCCACGCTGAAGCCCATGATGCATGGTGAGAAGCCGTCCTGCAGGCGCAATGACAGCTGCCCCGCCTCCCTTTGGCGGGAGGATAGGTTATCGCCCACATGCACCCCTATCCGCTCCAGCTCCTTGCGTATCGAGTCGGGCAATAGCTTCCAACGCCAGAGGGCGTAGGTCCCCCACGAATCGGGAAGGCTCGATTCGGAAGCGTGCCTCAGGAGATATGCGGACCACTCCTCCATGCAATCGGAACGCTCCTTCACAAGCTCCATCTCGCTCAGGTCGGACGCGGGGCAGAGGAAGCAGCCGATCCGGTCCAGCCCGCGGTCGTACCAGGGGTTGTATTCCTCACCTTTCGAGAAGATGTAGAGCCAGACATGCAGCGCGGTCCAATCCTGGATCGGAGAGGCTCCGACCTGGCCCGGCGTCCAGGGGTTCTTCCAGACCCTCGGCTTCTCCGAGCGCTGCTCCGATTCGTAGCGCCTCTGGCCGATGAACGAGAGCACGCCATCGGGATAGTGCTTCATTATCGCCCTGGTGGTCGGGCCGAGCTTGTTGGTCTTGCAGCACCAGCGGAAGTCCCGGCCCGGTGGCCCGAAATGCGCCAGGCTCCCGAAGAAGATGCCTTCCGGGGCCGATTCCTCGATGAGGTGGTGGCCATGCTTCTCGGCCATTCGGTGAACGTGAGCGACGGTCTCGGGGAACTCGAGCCCTGTGTTGACGAAGAATATCGGGAGCTTGAGGTTTGCATCAATCGTCAGCAGGAGGCATGCCAGCGAGTCCTTTCCCCCTGAGAAGGAGACCATCGCCGGCAGCTCATGCGCCTTTATGGTCTTCTGGATGAAATTGACCGCTTCCCCGACCCTCCTGGCGAGCACGGTCGCATTCGCCTTCAGAACTAGGTCCCAGCTATCCGGCTGGCATTTGGGTGAATTGGCGGAAGGAGGCTCGAACCATCGCGTCTTCACCGCCATCCCCTTCTCCGAGCGCCCCATCTCATCAGCGGACATTCTGGCCGTTCCGGTGCAGACCGCCTGCCGGCCTTCCGTGAGGACGATCACCTCACCCCCGGTACGCACCCCTGGATGAACCTCCTTCAGCCCGGGCACGAGCAGGTTCAGACCCTTCAATATGAACTCCACGGCATCATCGCTGACTACGGCGTAGCCTCGCGTCATGCGTTCCTGAATGGCGC
>JACXTO010000148.1 GCA_016919565.1 Methanomassiliicoccaceae archaeon
CGCAAGGTGGTCCAGATCGACGCTGCCAAGATAGCCAAGAGCTGCAGGGTCGCCTTCTCCGGCCTGCCTTCGGACATAGCCAAGGACATCGAATCGCAGCTGGCGGAGGCTGGTGTCGCGGTGTTCTCCAACGCCTCCTCGCACCGGATGAGGGACGACGTGCCGCTGCTCATCCCCGAGGTCAACGCCAAGCATCTCGATCTGGTCAAGAAGCAGTCGACCTTCGCCAAGGGAGGCTTCATCGTCACCAACGCCAACTGCTCCACCACCGGCCTGGCGCCGCCGTTGAAGGCGATGCAGGACGCCTTCGGGCTGGAGCAGGTCGTGGTCTCGACCTACCAGGCCGTATCCGGCGCGGGATACCCTGGCGTACCGTCCCTCGACATCCTCGGGAACGTCGTGCCGTACATCAAAGAGGAGGAGGAGAAGATGGAAGCGGAGATCCTGAAGATGCTCGGCACCGTCAAGGCGGGGAAGGTGGCGGACGCCAAGTTCGAGATGCTCGCCTCCTGCGTCCGAGTGCCGGTGATCAACGGTCATCTGGAATCGGTGGTTGTCCGCTGCTCCAAGGAGCCGAGCTCGGACGATGTTATCAAGGCGATGCGAAAGTTCCGCGCCGAGCCGCAGGAGCTGAAGCTCCCCACCGCACCGAAGGAAGCGATAATCGTGCGGGACGAGCCGAACCGGCCCCAGCCGCTTTGGGACGTGGATGCGGGCGAACCGGCGAGGGCGAGGGGAATGGCCGTCACCGTCGGCCGGGTGCGGAAGAAAGACAAGTACATCAAATTCTTCCTGCTGTCGCACAACACCCTGAGGGGTGGCGCGGGAGGCTCGGTGCTGAACGCGGAATTGGCCTGCGCCAAAGGAATCTTGAAGTAGCGGAAAGGCATGACCGTCCTAACAATCGTTAGCACGAACTCTAAGGAAGGGTAAGGATGAGAAGGACCTACGAGGAGATCAACGAGAAGATCAAGAAGGGCGACGCAGTCGTCATGACCGCTGAGGAGGTCATCGACGTCGTCGAGCGCGATGGCATCGAGAAGGCCACCAAAGAGGTGGATGTCGTTACCACCGGCACCTTCGGCGCCATGTGCTCCTCCGGGGCCTTCATCAACTTCGGGCATTCCGAGCCGCCGATCAGGATGGGCAAGGTCCTGTTGAACGAAGTGCCGGCCTATGCCGGCCTGGCAGCAGTCGATGCCTACATCGGGGCGACCGAGCCGCGGCAGGACGGCAACGCCGAGTACGGCGGAGCGCATGTCATCGAGGATCTCATCTCCAACCGGCCGGTCAGGCTGCAGGCGACTTCCAGCGGGACCGATTGCTATCCGC
Organism: Methanomassiliicoccaceae archaeon; assembly: GCA_016919565.1. GTDB lineage: Archaea > Thermoplasmatota > Thermoplasmata > Methanomassiliicoccales > UBA472 > FEN-33. The sequence continues at coordinate 1,333 of JACXTO010000148.1, forward strand.
GCAAGGAGATCGACACCTACATCTCGCTCAAGACCGTGAACCAGGCGTACATGTTCAACCCCCGGAACGCCTATCAGAACTACGGGGTTGCTACCAATTCCTCGGAGCGAACGTTGTTCACCTACATGGGCAAGCTGCTGCCCCATTACGGCAACGCCACCTTCTCAAGCGCCGGGCAGCTGTCCCCGCTGCTCAAGGACCCGAAGATGCGCACCATCGGCATCGGCACGCGCATCTTCCTGGGCGGGGCGCAAGGCTACGTGGCCTGGGAAGGGACACAGTTCAAGACCAACGCGGCGGTGAAGGACGGTGTGCCGCTCTCCGCCTCGCGCACTCTGGCGGTCATCGGCGACCTGAAGCAGATGTCGAGCGAGTTCATCCGCGCCCTCAGCTTCAAGAACTACGGCGTCTCCCTGGCGGTCGGGCTCGGAATCCCGTTGCCGATCCTGGATGAGGACGTCATGAAGGCGGCATCCGTCAAGGACGATCAGATATTCGCGCCCGTGCTAGATTACGCGGTCCAGTCGAGGACTCGCAAGCCGATACGCGAGGTCAGCTATGCCGACCTTCGCACCGGGCAGATCGAGATCAACGGCAAGAATGTCAAGACCTCGTCCTTATCCTCCTACGCAAAGGCGAGGCAGGTGGCGGAGGCGCTGAAGAAGCAGATCGCCAGCGGTGAGTTCCTGCTCACCCAGGCGGTGGTGAGGCTCCCCGAGGAAAGGGTCCAGGTGCCCCTGGACATCCACAGCCAGGAAGAGGTGCGCTGATGACCGTCAAGAAGTTCCTCCTGACCTTCAGCCCGGAAATCGCCGGAGAGCCGATAACTTACCGCATGGTCAGGGATTTCGACCTCATGATCAACATCCTCAGGGCGGAGATCGACGAGCATGGCGGACGCTTGATGCTCGCATTCGAAGGCAGCGGCTCTCAGATCCAGAAGGCCGTGAGGTACCTCGAGGACTCCGGGGTGAACGTGAAGGAGCTGAAGGAGTTCATCCGCAAGGACGAGGCGCGCTGCACCAATTGCGGCATGTGCATCTCCATCTGCCCCACCGCCGCCTACCAAATGGACCGGAAGACGTGGAAGGTGATGTTCCTCAACGAGAAGTGCATCGCCTGCGGCATGTGCATAGATTCCTGCCCACCAGGCGCCATCCGGCTGAGGACGCAGGATTGAAGAACGCGTCCCAATATTATTAAATGCGATGCGCATTAGAGCGTCGGAACAAGACAGAACGAGGTTGGTCCAATGACAACGATTGCTGCGCTCACACTCACGGCCATAGCGATTTCAAAGTCGACCGCCGAGGCCAGCGTCCCGGGGAGCGAGAACGGTTTGATCGTGGCGGTGGGAGGGGTAATTGGCATCACCCTCTTCCTCACCATCATCCTGCTCAGGGTGCTCAAGAAGCGAAAGCAGAGCATGCGCTGAGCGGAACGCGACCAACGATCCCGTCTTGCATCGCGAAGGCTTATTAGGACATCGCCAGATTATCGAGCGTACATGCCTGGATGCGTCGGACGCAAGCTGGTCAAGCAGCATTTTGAGGTGCGCCAGACGGCCGTCACCATGATCGCTGAGGAGCGGCATCTGCCGGTCGGGAAGGGAGCGGTATTCGAGGCTAGGGAGGTCATCGAACGCTTCATCGTCGCAGACCCGCTTTTCCGGGACACGTTGGAGCCATACGATGAGCCGCGGGACTCCCACCCCCTGATCAAGCGGATGTGCGATGCGGGCCGGGCGGCCGGCGTCGGGCCGATGGCCGCGGTGGCGGGAGCGATCGCGGAGTTCTCCGTCCAAGCCATGCGCGCCAACGGAGCGGACCATGCCGTGGTGGACAACGGTGGCGATATCGCCCTGCTCCTGGCCGAGGAGGCGATCGTCGGCATCTTCACCCTTAGCCCGAAGTTCCAGAGCCTGGGGCTGCGCTGCCGACCGTCCGACTCGATATTCGGCATCTGCACCTCCTCCGGCCTGATCGGGCCTTCCGTCTCCTTCGGTAAGGCGGAGGCGGCGCTGGTGGTCTCGAGGAACGTCGCATTGGCGGACGCCTGCGCCACGCGGCTGGGGAACCTAATCGAGACGGACGACGATGCTGTCATCCATCGATCCTTGGACATCGTCACCAGCATCGAAGGCGTGGAGGGAGCTCTGGTCATCATCGGGGACTCGATCGGCATGAAAGGCGACCTCCCCGAGCTCGCGAACGTGGAATTCGGAGAGGAAGCGGTGACGGCGATCCGCTTTCCCGGCCGGTGAAAATCAAGGAACTGGCCCACCGGTCCGCTCCTCGGAATATATAAGTACGCACTTCTCATTGAGGTTCGATTGCTACAGGTGAGCAAGTGACATTGCGATTGGCCGTGCCGAACAAGGGAAGACTGAGCGAGAACTCAGTGGACATCCTGAAACGAGCAGGCCTCGAGATCGAAGACACCGATGACCGCAAACTGTTCGCTTCAGTGAAGAAGCGTGACTTCGCGGTCATGTTCGTCCGCGCCCAGGACATCGTGAACTTCGTCAGCAAGGGAGCG
>JACXTO010000149.1 GCA_016919565.1 Methanomassiliicoccaceae archaeon
CGGATGGTGCTGTCCAACATGAGCGTGGAGATGGGCGCCAAGGCGGGCATCTGCTTCCCCGACGAGAAGACCAAGGAGTTCCTCTCGAAGAGGAACGGGGCGCCTTGGACGGCGGTCTTCAGCGATCCCGAGGCGTCGGTCAGCGAGTCGATGCAATTCGATCTCTCCAAGCTTGGTCCGCAGGTTGCTAAGCCGCACGCCGTGGACAACGTCGTGGCGGTGGAGGAGGTCGAGGGGATCCCGGTCGACCAGGTGTTCATAGGATCGTGCACGAACGGCCGGATGGAGGACCTGCGGGAGGCGGAGAGGGTGCTCAGAGGCAAGAAGGCCTCCGATGACGTCAGGCTGATCATCGCGCCTGCCTCCCGAGAAATATACATAGAGGCATCGGAGTGCGGGGTCCTCGCCTCCTTGGTGCGCTCGGGCGCGGTCATCCTCAATCCGGGGTGCGGGCCCTGCCTCGGAGCGCACGAAGGGCTGCTGGCGGCGGGCGAGAGGTGCCTCTCCACCACCAACCGCAACTTCCGCGGGAGGATGGGCTCACCGAGGGCGGAGATATACCTGGCCAGTCCGGCGACGGCGGCAGCGAGCGCGCTGAAGGGCGCGATCGCAGATCCCAGGGAGGCAACGAAATGATCGAGGGGAGGGTCTGGAAGTTCGGGGACCACATCAACACCGACCTGATAATCCCCGGTCGCTGCCTGGACGATTACAGCCCGGAGAACCTTGCGGCCCACGTGCTGGAGGACGCCGACCCGCAATTCGCGAAGCAGGTGCGCCAGGGCGACATAGTCGTTGCTGGACGCAACTTCGGCTGCGGCTCCAGCCGCGAGCAAGCGCCCCTGGCGCTGAAGTACGCTGGCGTGGGGGCGGTCGTCGCCGGGAGCTTCGCGCGCATCTTCTTCCGGAACGCCATCAACGTCGGCCTGCCCTTGGTGGTGTGCTCGCAGGCGCACGATGCCATGACCGCGGGGGACGAGGTCAAGATCGACCTGCAGCTAGGCACAATAGAAGTAAAGAGAAACGGAGCGAAGGTGACGTTCGACCCGATGCCCGATTTCCTGATGAGCATCCTCAGGAGCGGCGGCCTCGTGCCGTTCACCCGAGAGCGGTTGCATAGGGAGTGAAGGTGTGGGATGGCAATTCCAATCGAGCAGGTTTGCACCATCTGGCTAAGCGGATTTTTCATCCCTCAATGCAAAAAGCTTATAAGTACATGCTAATATGGGGGGATACTTTCCCTTATCGGTGATCGTATGAAGAAGTATACCAGGTTCGAGAAGGCGCGCATCATCGGTGCGAGGGCGCTCCAAATTTCTCTCGGTGCTCCGGTTCTTTTCGACATACCAGAGGGGATGATTGACCCCATCGAGATAGCCAAGATGGAGTTCGATCGCCACATCATACCAATCGACGTAAAGAGGGATTAATGGGTAGGTTTTTCGATGAGCGATGAAGTAAAGTCAGATTTGCTAGTTCCCGAGGATGTCTATCTCACGTCTGGCGTTCACATCGGAACGCAGCAGAAGAGCGCCGACATGAAGCAGTTCATATTCAAGGTCAGGTCCGATGGCCTGTACGTTCTGGATGTGAAGCAGACCGACAGCAGGATCAGGGCCGCGGCCAAGTTCCTGTCCCGCTATGACCCGGACCGGATCATGGTGGTATCGGCGCGTCAATACGGCCAGAAGCCGGTGAAGGTCTTCACCAAGACCATCGGCGCCAAGACCTCGGCTAACAGGTTTGTCCCCGGAATGCTCACGAACCCCAAACTCCCAATGTTCAGCGAGCCAGAAGTGCTCCTGGTCACAGACCCGGCGGCAGACCAGCAAGCGATGGCGGAAGCGATGAACGTCGGCATCCCGATCGTAGCATTGTGCGACGCCAACAACGAGACCAGGAACGTGGACGTGGTCGTTCCGACGAACAACAAGGGCCGCCGCGCGCTGGCATGCGTGTACTGGCTCCTCACCCGGGAGATCCTCAAGGAGAAGGGATTCCTGCCCAGGGACGAGGATTTCAAGCTGACCATCGACGACTTCGAAGCCAGCCTTTGAAGCTCCGGCAGCAAACCCTTTAATCAACCCTCTTACTTATTTTCATGCGGTCAACATGCGCTACCCCGCCGTCGCCGGCCAATTCTACCCTTCGAAGGAGAAGGCGCTGAGAGAGCAGATCGAGGATTCGTTCCGGAGCCCTCTCGGCCCGGGGCAGGTGCCATCGTTGGCGAAGGGCCGAGGCTCGATCCGAGGGGCGGTGGTGCCCCATGCTGGCTACGTCTTCTCCGGGTCGGTGGCCGCGCATGTCTACGGGGCGATGGCGTCCGAGGGCTTCCCGGAGACGTTCATCATCATCGGCCCGAACCATCACGGCATCGGGAGCGGGGTGGCCATGACGACCGAGGACTTCGTTACTCCCCTAGGAACATGCAAGATAGACCGGGAGATAGCCGCCAAACTGAGGGATTGGGTGGACGAGGACCCGTCCGCGCACGCGCAGGAGCACTCCATCGAGGTCCAGGTTCCGTTCATCCAGTACTTCTCGAAGGAGGCGAAGTTCCTCCCCATCACCATGGCCTTCCAGGACTACGACACGGCGAAGGAGCTCGGTGCCCAACTGAGGAACGCATGCAAGGGCAAGGACACGATAATCATCGCATCCAGCGATTTCAGCCATTACATCTCCGCGAAGGAGGCGGAGCGGAAGGACAACGCGGTAATCGACCAGATACTGAAGCTGAACGCATCAGGGGTCGAGAGGGTGGTGATGCAGCAGGACGTCTCCATGTGCGGCTACGGACCGGTGATGGCAATGCTGGAGGCGGTCCAGGGGAAGAGCGCCCAGCTGCTCCGCTACGGCAACTCGGGGGACGTCAGGCCGATGGCGCAGGTAGTGGGGTATGCCGGCATCGTCATCCGCGGCTGATTATCCCGGGTCGTGTCGCATATATAGCTCCGCGCCGGATTCGGGGGAGAGGAGAGCATCTTGAGCCCGAGGCCTATTGCAACTAACCGTTCCGCAGCAGGTTCCAGGCCCGAGCCGAAAGCCTTCTCGATCGAGAATGCCAGGGCGCAGATAATGAGGATCGTCTGGGACCGTAAGTCCAGCGAGACGACGATCGTGGGATACTGGCGGTCTTTGCCGCTGGTGGCAGTCTCCCTCGCCGCCCTGACCGGGTTCGCCTTCTTCGTCCTGGTGTCAAGCCTCCTCGGGTTCGTCTTCGGATATCTGGCCATCTACTCCGTGTGCTTCGCCATCCTGGCTATCATCAACTACAAGCTGGTCAGGGCGATGAACGCTCATTTCCGTCGGGAGGCGGCGCTGCGCGGCCAGCTCATCGAAGTGGTGCGTCAGAGGTCTCTCCAATCCCCTTCCCTGGCGGCAAAGGAAGCGATCTCCGAGATGAAGCGTGCGGACCAGGACGCGACCAAGCAAGAGCAGCCAAAGAACGAAATGATGGCAGCGATGTCCGCGCTGCCGATAGTTGGTGCAGTCTTCGGGTTCGCCTTCCTCAGGTCAACGACCGAGGCGCAGGCGGAGCATGACCGCAACTGGAACGAGTTCCTCTCTCAGCTCCAG
>JACXTO010000020.1 GCA_016919565.1 Methanomassiliicoccaceae archaeon
CGATTAACATGAAGCTGGACATATATTAGAGCAACGGTCGGGCGCTGAAGCGAAGTGCCGTCAGCGGGGGTCGGTGAAAGGTAGATGGGCTGAAAACGGACGGCATCGATGCAAGCCTATTTGACCTGCCTGATGGCATTTGCTGACTGAGCAGAATGAAGGAATGCAGGAAGGACTTCAAGGTCGTGACCGAGGAAGAGGTCTTGGCCGGGACGGGGAAAGGGTGGGACGAATGGTTCCGGATCCTAGACGAGGCGGGGATCGCGGAGAAGGGGCATCATCCGATCGTGAAGCACTTGCAGGAGCACTACTCGCTGAACCAATCATGGGCCCAGGCGGTGGCGCTCCGCTACGAGAACGATCAGGGCTTGCGCAATCTCACAACCTAGATATCAGGAGACGCTGAGATACATCCCTCCAGTCATCCGATCCACAGGCCCATGGTCAAAACGCGTTAAGCCAAAACCCTTATATCTGGATAGGAATTAGGCGGCCGAATGGCGGGCAGGTCGGACTGCCCGTGGCTCCTTGGCACTCGCATCCACTGGAGCGCGACATCAAGCTGTGAGAGCATTGCTCGGTGACTACCTATTCCCGGTGATGGTGATTTTGGCCTTGTGCGGAGGCCTCTCAGCCGTCGGGTTGAACAACCGGCATAAAGAATGCATCTATGTCGCCTTCGGCTCCGCCGCCGCATTCTCCGCCTGCGGGATCGTGGTCGCGGTCGAGGTCCTCAGCGCAGGTCCGTTGGCCCTATCTCTGCCATTAAGCAGCGATAACGGCCAGATCTCCTTCGGATATAGCATCATGGTCGACCAGTTGTCGGCCTTCTTCCTGCTGGTCATCTGCACCCTCGCCCTTCCGGTCTCGATCTACTCGTTCGGGTATGTGAAGGAGTACGAAGGGAAGTACGGCCTGGGGCGCTTCGGCCTGCTGTATAATCTGTTCCTGTTGTCTATGGTCCTGGTCGTCACCGCCGGCAACGTCGTCGCCTTCCTCATCGCCTGGGAGCTGATGTCCCTCTGCTCCTATTTCCTCGTGACCTTCGAGAACCGGGACACCGAGAAGGCCTCGGCCGGAATGCTGTACCTGGTCATGACCCACCTGGGCAGCGCCCTCATCATGTCGGCGCTCCTCCTTATCGCGTTCCAGGCCAATTCGTTCGAGTTCTCGGCGATGAAGGACGTCGGGCAGTTCATGGGCGTGGACGTCCGCAATCTCGCTTTCATACTGCTGCTCTTGGGCTTCGGCACCAAGGCAGGCATCGTCCCCCTGCATATCTGGCTGCCAAAGGCGCATCCGGCCGCCCCAAGCAACATCAGCGCTCTCATGTCTGGCGTCATGATCAAGACGGCCATCTACATGCTGATCAGAACATACTTCGACTTCCTGGGGATCAACGGCCCGGAGGATGCTTGGCTTGGCCTCCTGTTCCTGCTCATCGCGTCCGTGACCGCCCTGGTCGGCGTCCTGTACGCCCTGGTCGAGAAGGACTACAAACGGATCCTGGCTTTCTCGAGCATCGAGAACATCGGCATCGTGCTCATAGCGTTCGGTTCGGCCCTGCTCTTCAAGGCCTACGGACTGAACGACCTGGCTGCCCTGGCATTGATCGCGACCCTCCTTCACGTCTTCTTCCACTCGCTCTTCAAGGGCCTGCTCTTCCTCGGGGCGGGGGCGATATTGCATGCCACCGGGACGCGCAACCTGGAGCGGTTGGGGGGACTGAGCAGGCGCATGAAGGTCACCAGCGTGCTATTCTTCATCGGCGTCCTGTCGGTCGTCGCCGTCCCCCCGTTCAACGGGTTCGTCAGCGAGTGGCTGATCTTCCAGTCATTGCTGCTATCATTCACCCTCAATGACGTCCTGGTGAACCTACTGGTCGCCACTGCCCTGGGGATGCTGGCACTGACCGGGGCGCTTGCCGCGACATGCTTCGTCCGCTTCTATGGAATGGCGTTCCTGGCGAGACCGAGGAGCAGGGAGGCCGCCGTGGCCAAGGAGGTCCCTCGGAGCATGCTGCTGGGGATGGCCGTGCTGGCGGTCCTCTGCCTCTTGACCGGGCTGCTGTCCACCAACATAATCCAGGTCGTCGATTCGGTGACGACGCCCTTCGCCGGAACGAGCATTGCCGGCAGGTTGACCAACGGCATCGTGCTGGAAACCCCCGTCTCGTCGTTCTCAAGCATGTCCCCGGTCCTGATATCCCTAGCGCTGCTGATCGCGCTGCCTTTGGCATACCTGTTCGCGACCAGATATGGCGGCGTGAGGGCAGTTCGCATCGGGGACACCTGGGATTGCGGGACGCCCCTGAACGAACGGAACGAGTACACACCCACTGGCTTCGCCCAGCCGTTGAAGCGCGTCTTCAGAGGCTTCTACCGCGAAAGGACGAGAACGGCGGTCGAGCGCGGGGCCGATCCCTACTTGCGCCGCCTGACCTACGAAACCTCGATCCCCGAGCTCATCGATGACTTCCTCTATCGCCCCATCGTTAAGATCGCCGTCGGGCTCGCCCGCAAGGTGGGAGTGATCCAGACCGGCAGCATCCAGGCATATCTGGCTTACATCTTCGTCACGTTGGTGCTGCTGTTGATCATATTCAGGTGATGCCTTGAACGACCTTCTCCTCGCCCTCATCCAAGCGGCCCTGATCCTGGGCCTTGCACCTCTGGTGACGGGCATCATCCGCAAGGTGAAGGCGCTGCTGCAGTCGCGCCGCGGCCCCCCGGTCCTACAGCCCTATTACGACCTTCGGAAGCTCTTCCGCAAGTCCTCGGTCATATCCTCCGACGCCTCCTGGATCACGTCGGTCACACCGTTCGTGTGCATGATCGCCATGATGGTAGCAGCACTTCTGGTGCCCGTCTTCATCACGGCCTCCTTCGGGTCTTTGGGAGACCTGATAGTGGTTGTCTATCTTTTCGCCACGGCCCGGTTCTTCATGGCCCTGGCGGCCTTGGACGCGGGGTCTACATTCGGCGGCATGGGCAGCAGCCGGGAGATGATGATCTCCGCCATCATCGAACCGGCCATCCTGCTCTCCATATTCAGCGCGGCCCTGATCGCTGGGACGACCGACCTGGCAGGGATATCGCAGGTGCTGGTCCTCGGTGGCACCGACCTCCTGAGGCCGACGCTCTTCCTGGCTTTCGCTGCCTTCTTCATCGCCACCCTGGCCGAGAACGCACGGATCCCGTTCGATAACCCTGCCACCCATCTGGAGCTGACAATGATCCACGAGGCCATGCTGCTCGAGTACTCAGGGAAGCAACTGGCACTGATGGAGATGGCCAGCATGACGAAGTTGATGTTGTGCATCACCATCGCCTGGAGCGCCTTCTTCCCCTTCGGGATGGCCACCGAGCTATCGCCGCTGCCGGTCGCGGTGGGTCTGATCGCTTTCCTGGTGAAACTTCTTCTCTTCGCCTTGGCGATCGCGCTTATCGAGTCGTCCATGGCCAAAATGCGACTGTTCCGACTGCCGAACCTGCTCACAGGCTCGTTCATCCTGGCCTTCCTGGCGGTGATGTCATTCTATATCCTCTGAGGTGAGAAGCTGGACACCACTCTCGAGTTCAACGTGATAAACGGCCTCGCGGCATTGGTGCTGCTGGGCGCCTTCGCCGCCGTGTCCTGCAGTCGAATGCCCGCTCTAGTGCGCACCTTCGCGTTCCAATCGATCGCCCTCGGGGCATTGGCGGCATGCGTGGCCTATTTCACCGACTCGCCCCAGATCTACGTCGTGGCGGTGCTGACCATTGGCCTGAAGGGGTTCGTGATCCCCCGCATGTTTTCTCAAATCATGAACCGGATCAAGGTCGAGAAGGAAGTGGACCCCCTGCTCAGCATCCCCTCGTCCTTGCTGGTCTCGGGAGGATTGGCCGTCCTGGCCTACTACATCACCGAGCCGTTGATCACGCATGGCGAGCCGATCACCCGGAACGCCCTCGCCCTCTCCTTGGCGGTGGTCCTGATCGGCTTTTTCATCATGATCAGCCGACGGAAGGCGATCACCCAGGTGGTCGGCCTGCTGATCATGGAGAACGGGCTGTTCATGGCCGCGATATCGCTCACCTACGGGATGCCGCTCATCGTGGAGCTGGGCATCTTCTTCGATGTGCTGGTCGCGGTGCTGATTATGGGCGTGTTCGCGTTCCGTATCAACAACACCTTCGACTCGCTCGACACGAGCTTCATGAGGAGGCTGAGGGACTAGTATGATCGAACTCCTCCTCGTCATACCGGTCATCACCGCGGCATTGTGCTATCTCATGAACCGGAGGCGCGCCATGGAGATCGTGAGCACGATCGGCGCCGCCGTGCTGTTCGTCGGCGTCCTGCTGTTCGTCGCCAAGGTGCTCGAGGACGGCCCGATATACGAAGGCGCCCTCTTCATGGACTCTCTCTCGGCCTACGTGCTCCTCATCGTCGCCTTCATGGCCTTCATCGGGGCGGTGTACTCGGTGGGGTACATGGGCCACGAATACCAGGAGAAGCAGTTCGGGCTGGGCCGGCTCAGGTACTACTACACCTTCTTCCACATCTTCATCTTCACCATGATGCTGGTGTGCGTCTCCAACAGCCTGGGGATCATGTGGATCGCCATCGAGTCCACCACGCTCGCCTCGGCGTTCCTGGTCGGCTTCTATAACAAGGACACGTCGCTGGAAGCGGCCTGGAAGTACATCATCATCTGTTCGGTGGGCATCACGCTGGCACTGCTCGGGATCATCCTGGCATATGCCTCGTCGGTGAGCGTGGTGGGGGAGAGCTCCAACGCTTTGGACTGGACCACGCTGCGGTCGATCGCAGACAGCCTGGATAAAGACCTCCTGCGGATCGCGTTCGTGCTGGTCCTGGTCGGGTACGGCACGAAGGTCGGTCTGGTGCCGATGCACACTTGGCTTCCGGACGCCCACTCCCAAGCACCGACGCCGATCAGCGCCCTGCTCTCCGGGGTGCTGCTGAACTGCGCCATGTACGGCATCCTGCGCTTCCACATCATCAGCACTGAGGCCTTGGGTCCGGGATTCTCCGGCTCGCTCCTGCTGCTCTTCGGCGTCATCTCGATGGTGGTCGCCGCGGCCTTCATCATCATCGCCAGGGACGTCAAGCGCCTCCTCGCCTATTCCAGCATCGAGCATATGGGCATAATCGCCATCGGGTTTGGCCTCGGAGGCCCGTTCGGTGTCTATGGCGCACTGCTCCATATGCTGAACCACGCCATGGCAAAATCGCTCCTGTTCTTCGGGGCTGGGAACGTGCTGCTCAAGCTGAAGACCAAGATCATGGAGGAGGTCCGAGGATTGGGGCAGCATATGGCAGCAACGGCCGCGTTGCTCTTCATCGGCATGTTGGCCCTGGCCGGCTCACCGCCCTTCGGCCTGTTCATCAGCGAGCTCAGCATACTTTACGCAGCTGTGACCCAAGGCCAGGTCGTGGTGGGGGCGCTGTATCTGCTGGTGCTCGTCGTGATCTTCGCCGCCCTACTTTGGCATATCGGGGGGATGGTATTCGGCACGCCGTCCGAACGGGTCCAGCCCGGAGAGGTCAGCCGCTTGAACATTTGGGTCATGATAGTGCTGGCGACCGCCTTGTTGGTATTGGGCCTTGTCATTCCTGGCCCCCTCGCATCGTTGCTCGATGCCGCCGCATCGCTGTTCGGAGGCATGACATGAACCCGAAGCTGATGAGCGAGATCGTGGCCTCGATGCCGGACGAGATCGCGAAAGGGATCCAGAAGACGGGCTTGAGGGAAGGCGGCGTCTGGATGACGGTCGACCGGGACCTCTTGCCGAAGATCGCGGGCCACATCCACAATTCCTGGGGGGCGGCATTGGTCAGCATGCATGCCGTCGATAATCGCTTCATCACATCCGATTTCAAACTGTGCGTCGTCCTCGCCCTGAAAGGACAGGACGACTTCGTGACCTTGGTGGCATCGGTGGACGCCAAGGACCCGGTCTTTCCGAGCCTGACCTCGGAGATATTCTGTGCCAATTGGTACGAGAGGGAGATCCACGACATGTTCGGTCTTAGGGCCAAGGGCCATCCGGACCTGAGGCCACTGGTGCTCTACGATGACTGGCCTGAGGCGGCGTTCCCTTTGAGGAAGGACTTCCCCGTCGACGCCAAGGTCCCGCGGGTTCCCAGGCCCTATGTTTTCCGGGAGGTCGAGGGTGAGGGCATCTTCGTCGTACCAGTGGGCCCGGTGCATGCGGGCGTCATCGAACCGGGGCATTTCCGGTTCAGCGTCGCCGGCGAACCGATAATCGATCTGGAGATCAGATTGGGATACGCGCATAAGGGCATTGAGAAGCTGTCTGAACGACTGGATTACGCCAAGGGAGTGCATTTGGCAGAGCGCATCTCCGGGGATAACGGATTCGCGCACTCCCTGGCCTATTGTCAAGCGATCGAGGCGCTCAGCAGCGTTTCCGTTCCCGACCGGGCTAGATACCTTCGCTGCGTTTTCGCCGAGCTCGAGAGGGTGCACACCCACCTCGGCGACGTCGGAGGCATCGCTCTTGATACCGCCTTCACCATCGGGGCGCAGCACGCCTTCATTCTGCGAGAAAGGATGATGGATGTGAACGACCTGCTTACTGGCAGCCGGTTCTTAAGAGGGGTCAATTGCATCGGCGGGGTGAGGAAGGACATCGATGAGGAGGGCAGGTCCAAGCTGATCGAGAGGCTGGTGATGGTCAAGCTCGATTACCAGGAGTTCTATGATGACGTCACCTCAACACCCTCGGTCATGGACCGATTGGAGACGACCGGGGTCCTATCGTGCGAGGCGGCGAGCGACCTCAACATCGTCGGCCCGGCTGGAAGGGCGAGCGGCGTCGATCGCGACGTTAGGCGGGATCATCCCTATGCCGGCTATCGGAATCTCAGTTTCAAAGTTCCAGTCCTGCGCCAGGGCGATGTCAATGCGCGTTTCCAGGTGAAGTCCGAGGAGATCATGGAATCGATCAGCATCATCGAGCAGGCGATCTCCAACATTCCGGAGGGAGAGTTGAGGGCGAGGGTGCCAGTCCCAGCCCCTGGCAAGACCGCCATGAGCTTGGTGGAATCGCCCCGCGGTGAATTGGTGCACTGGATCGTGGCCGGCGATGGAAGCCCCTTCCGGCACAAGATAAGGGACGCTTCATTCCACAACTGGAGAGCGATGGAGGTGGCAGTCCTGGGCGACATTGTCCCTGACTTCCCTCTCGTGAACAAGTCATTCGGTCTTTCGTACGCAGGGAACGATCTTTGAGGTGAGGCATCTGGCAAAAATGAGATATGGACCCATGGGGAAGGGCGTGGTGACGGAACGCTATCCAAATATCCCTTACGTGCCTCATGACGGAATCCACGGCGCGCCATCATTCAATATGGACAAGTGCAGGTCTGACAAGACATGTGAAGAGATATGCCCGACCGATGCCATTCACATCGAACCGGACCAGCTGTGCATCGACCTAGGGCTCTGCATTTTCTGCGGGGATTGCGCCCTGGCCTGCCCGCATCACGCCGTGACCATGACAAATGAATTCGAGCTGGCGAGCAAGAGAAGGAAGGGTCTGGTGAGGGTCCATGCCATCAAGCAATGACCAGATCGAGCGTAGTGGAAGACAACTCGAGGACCGTATCAAGAAGGTCTACGGACGTTCGCTGGCGATCCGCGAGGTCGACGCCGGCTCATGCAACGCATGCGAGGTCGAGGTGAACGCTCTCACCAATCCGATCTATGATATCGAGAGGTTCGGCCTGCACATCGTGGCATCGCCGAGGCACGCGGACGTGCTTCTGGTGACCGGTCCGGTGACCAGGAACATGGAGCACGCGCTCACGCAGGCGTACAGGGCGATGCCGGAACCCAAGATGGTGATCGCCATGGGCGCCTGCGCCTGCAGTGGAGGCATGTTCAAGGACTGCTACGCCACCAGGAACGGCTTGGATGGGCTGATGCCGGTCGACGTGTTCATACCAGGA
>JACXTO010000150.1 GCA_016919565.1 Methanomassiliicoccaceae archaeon
TCCTTTCCTTCCCGCCAATCATAAATGGCATCCTGACGACCGTGACGGAGGAGACCAAGAACGTCTTCATCGACGTGACGGGAACGGACCTCAATGCCGTCTCCGGCGTGCTCAACATCATTTCGACACTGCTGGCGGAACGAGGGGGGAAGATCCAGACCGTGAAGCTCACCGGGAGCGTGCACTCGACCACCCCGGACCTTGAGCCGACAAAATGGCGGCTCGACCCCAAATACTGCAATTCCATCCTCGGCCTGAATCTCACCGACCAAGAGATGATCTCGTGCCTGGAGAAGATGGGGCATGATGCCAAGGCCGTCCACAATTCGATCGAGATACATTCGCCGGCGACGAGGATGGACCTGCTGCATCAGATGGACTTCGTCGAGGATGTCGCCAAGGGCTACGGATACGCAAGGTTCGGGAAGGCCAGGCCGAAGGTGCAGGCGATTGGCGCCGAAAGGCCGATCGAGCGTGCGTCGGACCTTGTGCGCCACCTGATGATCGGGTACGATTACTACGAGGTTACGACGCTCACCCTATCGAGCCAGAAGGAGCAGTTCGACGGGATGAGACTGCCGAGGGAGGAGGTCGTGGAGATATTGAACCCGATATCCGAGGACCATACCTGCCTTCGCGTCCATCTGCTCCCATCGCTGCTGGCGGTGTTGAGGAAGAGCAAGCATCGTGACCTGCCGCAGAGGATATTCGAGGTAGGTGACGTCCTAAAGGGGCCGAACCGAACGAGGCACCTGGCGGCGGTGGCGGTGCATCCGAAGGCATCGTTCACTGAGATGAAATCGCTGGTCGAGGGAGTGCTGCGCGACCTAGTGGTCTCGTACTCGCTGGCCTCAAGCGACAGCCCGATGTTCATCACAGGACGGGCGGCGAGCCTGCTGATCGACGGCCAGCCGTTCGGCCAGTTCGGCGAGATGCATCCCGAGGTCATAACGAACAACGAGCTGGGATACCCTGTGATCGGCTTCGAGATCGACCTGGACACCGCACTGAAGGGGCATATGCGCCGCCTAGTGTGATCGAACGCTCGAAATCAAGTCATGAAGAAGATTTATTATGTCAACAAGGTTGCTGACCATCCATATATGCCGAGGTAGCTAAGCCCGGATTACGGCGCCGGCCTTGAGAGCCGGTGGTGCCCTGCACCGCGGGAGTTCGAATCTCCCCCTCGGCGCTCCCTTTCTTCCTTTTCGCCTTATGATTGTTCCTGGTCGTATGCATCGTCCAGCGTCATATTTATATGCTCAATAAATAATATAGGTGGGCCGAAAATAGGCAGGGATGGGATAACAACGTGCAGGTATCGCTATAGGGAGCACTATTGCGCTCACCGTTCTGTCGATGCCAGGGAATGCGTCGGAGAGAACAGCTGCCTGGTGCTCTTCCCCGACAGGCGCGGTTCAGGCCACCGAGATTGCTCCAAGGAGCAGACGTTCGGCCTTTATTGCTCGAAGTATCAGCGCTTCTACTGCGCCGGCAAGGACAACTGCTCCAGCATCGAGTCGTACATGGACCATCTCACCAACTTCCGGCAATCCCAGTGGGGGAACTGAGTTTGAAGTGCGCTCATCTCAACATCGACGGCAAGTGCGGCGGCCCCTACAAGCCGTTCGGCTGCATAAGCGAGAAATGCTCGGCGGACAAGCGGGCGTCATGCGAGTTCAACGAGCAGGACTTCTACTGCCGCAAGTTCCAGCGGTTCGAGTGCATCGGCAAGGCCAACTGCGGCTCGCTGGACGATTACATGGCGTACGTGAACGCTCGCAAGTTCCGATCTCAGAGCTCGAAGTAGAGCTCCTTGCGGATGCGCGGCACCATCGCCGCGATTACCGATTGCTCGGTCAGCTCGCCGCGCTTCAGCATGCCGTGCGTGAGGAAGCCGATCGCGCCCTCTCCCCTTCCGCCTCTCTCCTGGCCATAGAGCTCATGGAAGATCCTGCCCACCGATTTGCCGGTCCTCAGGCGGTCCTCGACGTTCGGAGGGTACCTGAAGCCGAGGCCGTGACCGATGGTGAACCGGTTCATCTGGTCCAGGACTGCGCAGAACTGGACGTCGTACAATCCTCCGTTATGCTCGAATATCCCCGCCTCGATGCCCACCCCGAAATCGAATTGGCCCAAGGATCCGCGCGCTCTCTCCAGCGCGCCCTTCTCCACCTCCTCCTCCCAGGGCTCGGCCGGAACGGAGGTGCGCACCTTGACCGGCGACACCTCGACCTCGCCGTAGATGCGGGTCATGACGTTGCGCACCGCCCCGAGCTTCACCGGGTTGTCCGAGCCGACCCCGACCCGGATCGGCCGGAGCATCTTGCCTTCCCCGTCGATCTCGCCGGCCAGCACCCGGGAGGCGCTTATCGGCGTGCAATCGTCGGCCAGGATGTATCCGATCCTTACGACCTGGAGCGGCCTCATGCCCTTCTCCAGGCGCAGCTTGGCGAGGCGCTCCGCCTCGATGTACGTTTCCGGGGAGGCGATCAAAGCCTCGATGGAATCATCATTCAGCAGCCTCGCCTGCGAGCTCTCGATCACGTTGATCGTGAAGGGCTTGCCCTTGCCAGAGATGTACTCTTCCAACGCCCTCATTCTTTCAGGCAGCGGCACCTGCTTTGCCTTGTTCTTCGACGTGAACGCATCGGAGGTGATCCCGATGACGACCTCGTCCCCGACCTCGAAGGCTTTGTCAAGTAGGGCGCGATGGCCCCGGTGGAGCACGTTAAAGGTCCCTCCGACGCCCACCTTCATGTTCATCCCCAGGTGGCCACGAGCGCGAGGATCAAGACGACGAAAGTGACGACGTAGAGCAGGAGCAGCTGGCGCTTCTTCTTCTGCAAGTTAGTGGTATTGCTGGTCCGGCATTCCTCGGAGCAGAACCGGTCGGAGCCGACGAACGCTTTGCCGCAGGCACGACAATGCTTGTGCTGCGCGATCTTGTCTGACATGTCGGCGAACTAATCGGATATCTGCGATTAAA
>JACXTO010000151.1 GCA_016919565.1 Methanomassiliicoccaceae archaeon
CCGATTCGCGCAAGCTCATCCAGGTCGAGGGCATAGAGGCGCTGCGGAAGGTCCAGGACTGTGGGACGAATGTCATGCTCGCCTCGGGCAACGTCCTACCAGTGCTGTTCGGCCTCTCCACCTATATCGGAACGAAGGGGCCAGTGATCGCGGAGAACGGCGGGATGGTTTACTATCAGGACAGGACATATCGGCTGGAATCGAACGAGCTCCCTCTGAAGGCGTTCGCGCATCTGAAGGGGTCCATGCCGGAGGCGGAGCGTCTGTTCACCGATAACTGGCGGTTGACCGAGGTGGCCTTGAAGCGGCATCTCGACCTGGAAAGCATCAAACAAATCCTCGACGGCTGGGAGCTGGAGATCGAGGCCACCGGATTCGCCATCCACCTCATGAACAAGGGGCACAGCAAGCTGGTCGGCGTGAAGAAGGGCTGCGAGCTGCTCGGGATCGGACTGGAGAACGTCGCTGCCATCGGCGATTCTGACAACGACTCCAAGATGCTGGCGGGCTGCGGGTTCGGGATCGCGGTCGGGAATGCCTCGCCCGCCGCCAAGGCGGCGTCGGACTTCGTTGCCAAGGGAGCGCATTCGGAAGGAGTGGTCGAAGGCCTGCGATATCTCAGTCTGATGGACTAGCCGAGAGATTATTTAGCCAGGGCTGGCGATACCTTGCGGATGAACTCGCGAGAACGCTTCTCCGCCGCCCTCGACGGCGACCCGGTCGATCGGATCCCGGTGATGTACCAGCACCTTGGCGGGATGAAGCTTGTGCAGCAGGTGGCGGGCATCGCCATCCAGGAGGCCTATTATGATCCGAAGAAGTTCGCGCAGCTCAGCTTGACGGCCTTGGACGTTTTCGGCTACGACAACGTCATGGCGGGATGGGGCGACCTGTTGATGGATGCCCAAGCGTTCGGTGCCAAATTGGCCTTCAGCAATCGCAACAACTATCCGAGCAGCGAGCCGGCCCCGATCAGCGACATGGAGTCCGTGGAGAAGCTCGTTTCCATCGACCCGTTCGACGACCCATTGTGGTCCGTCCAGATCAAGGCGGCGCGCATCATGGTGAAGGAGGTTGGCAAGGAGACCATGGTATTGGGATGCACCAGTTCCCCGTTCATCGTTGCCTCCGGAATTCTGGGATATGAGAACCTCATGGTGTGGCAGATGCTGCAGCCCGAGGAGCTGGCGAAGCTCCTTTCGAAGGTGGCCGAAAGCCTGAAGATGCTGGGGGTGCGGCTGGTCAACTACTCCGGCCTGGATGCCGTGTTCATAAGCGGGGGATTGGCTGACGCGGAGCAGAACACCTTGGAGATGTGCGAGCGTTTCGACATCGAACCGCTCCGCGGGGTGGTCAGCGAGTTCCATTCGCTCGGCCTCAGGACGATAATCCACAACTGCTCCTACGCCCCATTCCTCAAGGAGCAGATGGCGGTGGCCGACTCGAGCGCCATCCATTTCTGGGTGAACGCGCGGGGGGTCGACGAGCACATCCCGCCGGAGATCGGACGGAGGACGCTGGTGGCTGGGATCGACCATCAGAACCTGATCTACCAAGGGAGCTTGGACGAGATCGAGGTGGCGGTCACCAAGGCCATCAAGCTCTATGGCGATTTGAGGACCATCATCGCCCCGGCCTGCGAGCTCCCATCGGACACACCCATCGAGAGCGCAAGGGAGCTGGTGAGGGTGTGCGAGAGATTGGCCATAAAATGACAAGTCCTCGGATGCTCGACGTCAATGAAAGGATTCATGAGGCCGCAGGTCCAAGACATACACCATGGAACTAGTCGGTCAATGCATGGTCTGCGGAAAGCCGGCGGTCAGCACCTGCGCCATCTGCGGCAGCCTGGTATGCGACGAGCATTTCTTTTCTCGGACGAGGATGTGCTCTCGCTGCATGTCCCCTATGGAGAAGGGGGAAGAGAAGGACCGCCTGAAGCAGAAAAACCTTGACCGCTGACCAGGCCAGGACGCGGAAGTCAGAGCAGCTTCTTCGCTTCCTCTTCCGTCAGGTTGATCGATTTCAGCAGGTACTTGAGCGACTTCTTGGCGATGATCCCTCTGGTGTTGTCGTCCATGAACTGTTCCATCGCCACCGGCGCCCTTCTGAAGTATTCCACGGCGAACTCCGAGTAATAGTACGGCGCGTTCTCCGGGTCGACCTCGGCCGCCTTGTTGTACGCCGCCTCGGCCTCGTTGAACTGATTGGCCTCGACGCAGAAAGCGCCCAATGAGGAGTAGTAGAATGGATTCTTGTCGTCCAAGGATATCGCCTTCTTGTAGAGGGCGATGACCTCCTCCACGCCGATCTTCGAGACCAGGACGCCCGCTTCTGCCTTTCCGAAATAGGCATCGGCGTTGTTTGGGTTGGCCTTGATGGCCTTTTCGAACTTGGAGAACGCCTGCTGGTATTCCCCGTCGTTCATGAGCTGATGAGCCTGCTGAATAAACTTCTCTGATTCGTCCATACTTTTTACCGCAACAATGTAAAAGATGCTCCGTTCATAAACATTTTCATCGAGCGGGGCGTGCCCAAATGAATCTGCAAGAATGGCTAGCCTTTGCTGGTAACGCTAAGGCTTTATTGGCGAGTCCGCATAACGCACCGAAACTTGCGGCCTTGCTGAGTTGGGCGGGTCTCTTAACGGTGTCGACATGGATCTGGAAGAGGTGAAGGGCGTCGCGTGGAACGCGCGATTGAAGCTGACCGAAGAGGAGATGCAGGAGTTCGCCAAGGACCTGGAGGATGTTCTGAGCTACTTCTCCGTCTTGGACAAGGCCCCGGACACTGGCAAGCATGATTTCAATCCGGTCCCGATCTCCAACGTACTCCGCGATGATGAGGTCGCCCGAGATGTGGACGCCGGATCGCTTCGTGACTCCATGGACACCTACCAGGACATGGTCAGGGGGCCGAGGCTCACATGAGCTGTCATCTCACGGTCGAGAAACTGGTCACCTTGAACGAGAGGTACCATCCGTTCTCCGATCTCACCAAGGACCTCAGCGACCTGACCGATTACCCGCCGAAATTCCATTTCTCCGCGAAGGACAACATCTGCGCCCTGGGATTCCAGGCCCGGGCCGGTTCCAAGATCCTGGACGGTTACCGACCGCCGTTCGATGCGACCGTGGTCCGAAAGATGCGCGAGGCGGATGGCATCCTCATCGGGAAGACCAACATGGACGAGTTCGGCTTCGGCACCTTCTGCACCAATTCAGCCTTCGGCGTTCCCCTCAACCCGCACGACGTGGAGAGGAGCTGTGGCGGCTCGAGCGGCGGGGCGGCGGCGATCGCTGCGCTGCTGGAAAAGCATGTATCGCTGGCCGAGTCCACGGGCGGGTCGATCTCCTGCCCCGCTTCATTCTGCGGCGTCATCGGGTTCACGCCCACCTACGGCCGGGTCTCACGTTACGGTCTGATAGACTACGCCAATTCGCTCGACAAGATCGGCCTGATCGTACGGGCTCCGAGCGACCTTCGACGCTTCCTTCCCATCATCTCCGGGCCGGACAAGAAGGATCCAACCTCATGCGTCCAGCCACGATTGGAGCTTGACGGGTTCAAGGTGAAGAGCGTCGCCGTACCGGAGGAGGCGCTGAGGAACCTCGACCCGGCGGTGCTGCAGGCGTTCGAGGCCGCATTGGGCAAATTGAAGGAGCAGGGGATCGAGGCGCATCGGGTCAGCATGCCCTCGTTGGGATTCGCTCTCGCAGCCTACTACGTCCTGGCGACATCGGAGGCGTCGACCAACCTAGCCAGGTACAAGGGGATGCTCTTCGGGGTTAGGGGCGGCCACATCGACCAGAGCTTCAACGATTACTTCTCGGAGGTCCGCTCCGCCAACTTCGGCAAGGAAGCGAAGCGCCGGGTGCTTCTGGGCACCTACACCCGCATGGTCGGCTTTCGCGACCGCTATTACCTCAAGGCGCTGGCGGTGCGCCAGCTGATCATCAAGGAGTACCAGGGACTGATGGAACGAGACGACGCGGTCCTCACCCCCACCATGCCTTTCATAGCCCCGCGCTTCACTGAGATCGCCAAGATGAAGCCCCTAGAGGTCTACCAGGCGGACTTCCTAACGGTCCCGCCGAACCTTACCGGGATGCCGCACATCTCCCTGCCATGCGGCTACCATGACGGGATGCCGATCGGGATGCAGTTCGTCGCCCCCCATTGGGAGGAGAGGCGCTTGCTTGACGTCGCGGACAGATGGTGCGGCGAGTTCAAGATCAGGTTCCCGGGGGCGATCGCATGATGATAGGCCTCGAGGTCCATGTCCAGCTGCCCACCAGGTCCAAGCTGTTCTGCTCCTGCTCGACCAGTGCCGAGGAGCCGAACTCCTCGATATGCCCCACCTGCCTCGGCTTCCCTGGCTCACGACCGAGCCTCAACCGCCGGGCGCTGGAGATGGGGGTGGAGATCGCCCGGTTCCTGGACTGCAAGATACCCGAGGAGGTCTGGTTCTCGCGCAAGACCTATTTCTACCCCGACCTCCCCAAGAACTTCCAGATCACGCAATACGATTCCGCGCTCGGGACCGACGGCTGCTTCATCGTGAACGACAAGAGCATCGGTATCTGGAGGGCGCACCTGGAGGAGGACCCGGGCAGGATCAAGCGGGTGGGCAAGAGCGGCGAAGAGGTCTCACTGATAGACTACAACCGCTCTGGCATCCCGCTGGTGGAGATCGTCACCGCTCCCGACCTTTCCTCCCCGGAGGAGGCGAGGACCTTCCTGCAGGAGCTTCTGGTCGAGCTGCGCCACATCATCGGGACGACTGCGGGCGACGAGCAGAGCGTGCGCGTCGACGCCAACATCTCCATGGACGGGGAGAGGGTGGAGGTGAAGAACATCCAGGGGCTGCGCAACCTGGAAAAGGCGCTCAAGTTCGAGGCCTCCCGCCAGTTCAAGATGCACGAGGCGGGCATGAAGGTGGTGCGAGAGACGAGGCGCTACGACGAGGAGCGCAAGGTGACGATGTCCTCCAGGGAGAAGGAGACGGAGGAGGACTATGGCTACATCGGCGAGCCGGACCTGGGAACGTTCAGCGTCGGGGCGATGGCGCGATCGATGAGCACCGCCGAGACGCCATTACGACGAGCGCAGCGCATGGCCGGCCACTACGCATTGGATTTCGGGAAGATGAGGCAGATCGTCCTCACCTCCATGCCTTTGGCCGATCTGTTCGAGCTGCTCGCCCAGAGGGTCGAGCCGGAGATCGCACTCGCATGGACATTGGGCCCGATCTCGGCCAACTGGTCCGCTCTCCTGTCACGCCTGGATGATCAGGTGAAAGAGGACCTGGCATCGATCGTCGTCCTGATCGCGAACCGGGAGATAACCGATTCGGAGGCGAGAAGGCGGATCGGTGCCCTCGCCTCGGGAGAATGCCCCTCTGACCTCTCATGCGCGGTGGAGGACGGGCTGCTGGATTCGATCATCTCCACCTACATCGACGAGCACCCGCAGGTCGTGAAGGATTACGCTTCCAACCCCAAATCCGCCAATAGCGTCATTGGCCACGTCATGAAGGTGGCGAAGGGGAAGTACAACTCCCAAGAAGTGGTGGAAGCGGTGAAGAAGGAAATCGAGAAGAGGAATTGATCATTCCTCTTTCTTGCCCTCTTCCTCCGCCAGCGAGAGCAGCATCAGCTCGGACAGCTTAGACTGCTCCACCTTGGCAGGCGAGCCATCGACCAGCGACTGGAACTTCTTGTTCTTCGGGAATGCGATGACGTCGCGGATCGACTCACAGCCCAGCAATATGGAGACCAGCCGGTCCATGCCCAGGGCGATGCCCCCGTGAGGCGGGGCGCCGTACTCCAGCGCCTCCAAGAAGAAGCTGAACTCCCTCGCCATGTCCTCATC
>JACXTO010000152.1 GCA_016919565.1 Methanomassiliicoccaceae archaeon
CATCTCCATCATCTGCTCCCGGCTGATCGCTTCGTAGAATTGAATCATGATGCCTACGGCCAGCAGCACCCCGGTGCCGGTGGCGTTACCTACGGTCCCGATCAGGTCAGCCCCTGCCGCAAGAGCGCCTACGGTAGCGCCGGATATCACTGTGACCACCGGGATGTATCTCTCCAGCACCCGCTTGAGGACCCTCGGGTCCCGCCTGAAGCCAGGGATCTGCAGCCCGCTCGACTCGATCTGTTTCGCGACCGCCTCCGGCCCCATGTTGGTCGTGGATATCCAGAACTTGGCGAAGAGGATCGAACCCCCTATCATCACGCCCACATACACCAGGACGCGGATGATTAGCTGGACCTGGTTGTGACCATACACCACGCTGCCATACTTATCGGGTGACAGCAATGGCAATAGCCAGTCGCTCAGACCTCTCGGTGTCGTCAGGTACCATGCCAGTCCGGCGGTCGGATAGGAACCGCTCTCCGGGGTGTAGGCTCCCAGCCACCACTGGTGTCCGATCAGAGGCAGGCCTTGCAGGGCATCATTCGTATACAACAAAAGCGAGAACATGCTGATGTTGGCCAGCAATGCCGCCATCAGGATGACCGGGATGTTCGATGCGTAGAGCAGCTTGATCGGATAGCGCCCTCTAGCCCCTCGGGCGTCGCCATGCGACAGAGGCAGCTCGATACGGACCGACTCCACATAAGCAACGAACATGAAGATGGCGATCGTCCCTATCAGGGCGATCAGAGGATTGGGATTTTGCAGCAGTATCTGCTCGTAGCCGCCGCCCGTCATGCCTGACGCCGAGGTATTGCTGATGATGTACAGCGTCTTGGGGATCGTGCCCGCTGGCGGATTGGACATGCTGATCGGATTGTTCAAGTCGCTCGCTTGCCAGTTGAACGTCCCGGTGAATATGGCCTCCGCCACACCCGCAGCTATGAAAAGCGATATCCCGCTCCCGATCCCCCATTTGGAAACGACCTCGTCCATGAGGAAGACGATATAGGAGCCGATGAACAGCTGTACGATGATCACCAGGCGCGCCATGTCCAGGCCGATGTTGCCTACCAGGACCGTCGATGGCACCAGGTAGCCGAACACCTGGGGGACCGCCTCGACCAGGATCATCACTATGACCAGGAACTTCTGCGAGCTCTGGTAGACCGCCTTGTCCTCTGAATTCGAAAGGTCGAGCTTGATTATCTTGGCGCCCACGAACAACTGCATGATGATGGACGCCGTGACTATCGGGCCGATGCCGAGGTGCATCAGCGAACCCTGGGCACCGGCGAGGATGGCACGATAAGAAGCGAAGATGTCTATGGTCTGGCTCTGGTCCAGGCCGTAGAGGAAGACGTTTGTCATCACGAAGTAGAAGACCAGGATGACGACGACCCATAGCATTTTGGTACGGAAGTGCACGTGCCCTTCCGGCTTTGCGACCGCTGGTATCCTATCTGTCAGCGGCTTAAGCCTGTAAAGCAAGCTCTTCTTCTCTTCAGCCATGGTCAATCACAAGGTCGTCACTGCGGCAGGACGATAGCTCCACCCGCGGCTTCGATCTTCTGCTTAGCAGTCTCCGATGTCTCAGACACAACGATCTCCAGCTTTTGTTGTACCTTCCCGAAACCGAGCAGCTTGTCCACTCCCATCTCAGTGAGATTGACTACCGTCTTGTCGCCCTTCTTGACGGCGAAACCATCCTTCGTGAGCCTCTCAAGGATCTCCTGGATCTCCCCCACGTTCAAGGTTATCTTGGCGGAGACCATTTCCTGAGGTCGCTTGAAACCATGCCGTCCGAAGTGATCGGGCATGTACTTCAGCATGTACATGACCTTGTGCTTGTGCAATCCGGCGTTTCCGTGGCCTCCACGGAGACCGGCTCCCCTGCCGTGCTTCTTGCCCCGGCCGTGGGTGCGACTTCCTCTGAACTTCTTAGTCTTGCTTGGCATGTCAGATTCCCCGAATGTAATATTGCTATTATAACATTCTCTCAATGAGCTCGTTGATGGTCTTTCCTCGATATCCCAGAGCGCCGCCCACTTTGTACGAGCGTTTGTTGCCCTCGTACCCCTTCTTCGGCGGGCTCAGACGGAACACCGGCTTGACGCCGTCCAACGAGGCATAGGTGATATCGCCCTTCTTGATGGCCTTGGCCAAGGAGATGATCGAGGTGTACTTCTTCGACTTCTCCTTGATCGCCGCGTCGTCGATCGGCAGGTCGCCGATCAGCTTGCCGCGGAACTTGATCATCTTCGCCAGGACGGTCTCGTCCACCTCGCCCCAGGTGACGTAGTCCTTGGTCTTGTGGAGCATGCCCTGAACGACATCGTTCTGGGGCAGGACCACGCAATGGTTCGGGCGGGTCAGCTTCATCATCTTCATCGTGTCCTCGATGTCCTTGTTGACGCCGGCGTGCCCGCGAACCCTAACAACCGCGAAAGCCATGTTATCACTGCTCCTTCTGCGCTACCGGTTCCGCCGCCTTAGTCGGCTCCACGTTGGTGACGGCCACGTGAACGCTCACTGGCCCGGAGACGATCTTCAGGCGGTTCCTCTGGTCCTCGGTCACGCGGATCTGCGAGGTCTTCTTGAGCGCCTCGAACGTTGCTATGGCATAGTTCACCGTGGTCTTGGTGTGCCCGTCCACGAAGCCCCAGGAGTCCTTCACTCCAGCGAGCTGCAGCAGGCTCTTAGCCACGTCGCCTGTCGCTAGTCCGATGCCGCGCGGCGACGGCTTCAGGTGGACCTCCACCGAGCCGGCCTTGCCGACGACCTCGAACGGGAGCGAGTGGGGCGTTCCGCAGCCGCATTCCCACGATCCGCAGCCGCGCTTAATCTCGATCATGTTGAGCTTGGCATTGTCGATCGCCTTCCTGATGGAGGGACCGACCTCCCTTCCCTTCGACATGCCGATGCCGACGAAGCCATCACCGTTGCCGACCGCGCAGGTGATACGGAACCTCACCCTGCGCCCGGAGTCGGTCATCCTTTGCACGATGTTGACGTCGATAACCTCGTCCTTCAGGTCCGGCAGGAGGATGTCCACGATCTCCGGCTCCCTCAGCGGGAGCTTGGTTGCCAGCGCCTGGCTCATCGTGGTGACCTCGCCGTTGAGCACCATCTTGCCCAACCTAGTCTTCGGAGTCCAATCCATTTTAATCCGCCTCCATGCGGTTCTTGACCTCTTCGATCATCTTTTCCATCTCGGCCTTGATATGCTTGCCCTTCAACCGGTCCTCGGAAGGCAGGATCTCGTCCCCGTGGGGGATCTCGAGCCCTGAATCCAGGAGGCCTCTGAGGGTGGCAAAGCAAGCGGCGCCCTTCACCGGCTTTTGCAGTCCGATGTCCAGCACCGCTTCGTTCACGCCTTTCTTCGCTGCCCTCTTGCCGGCCAGGTAGCCGGTGAGATAGGCGGCGGGCAGGTTGCCGGTCGAGCCGACCCATCCCATCTCCAATAGCTCCTTGGAGTGGGCGGTGGCGAGCACCCGGTCGCCCTTCGCGTCGTAGTCGATGAACTGAACGCTGGTGTGCCGCAGCGTGTTCCTGACGACCGCTCGCGGGACCCGTCCCCGGAGCAATCGGGCGCGCTGCCGATAATCGGTCCTACCTTCGCGCCTGCG
Organism: Methanomassiliicoccaceae archaeon; assembly: GCA_016919565.1. Classification (GTDB taxonomy): domain Archaea; phylum Thermoplasmatota; class Thermoplasmata; order Methanomassiliicoccales; family UBA472; genus FEN-33. The sequence goes on from JACXTO010000152.1 coordinate 3,633, forward strand.
GCGGAAGGGGACCTTGTAACGCGGTCCAGTAGCCATTTACTTAACCTCCTTCAGAAGACCACCCATCTGTAGGTGGGAGATGAGGTTCTTGCGGCTCTTGAACTGACCGCCCTTGGCCTTCATGTAGAAAGCCCGGTAGGTCTTGCGCGTGATCTTCTCCGAGTCCCGCAGCGCCTTCAGCTCCGCCCGGATGGGGCGTATGGTCTGTATCCAATTCCTCTTCTTCGGCGTCCTGGCACCGGAGGTACCCTTCCTGCTGCCCGGTCCGCGCTGCCTCCCCTTCGCCTTCTGAGCCAGTCTGTACCTGGTCCTGCCACGGGAAATGCCCTGCTTGGGATGAGCGCGTATGGTCCCGGACTCGATCGCGGTCCTGATGTCCGCGCGAGTGATGGCGTCCGCCACGTCCTCCTGCCGGTTCGGGTCGATCCATACCCGGGTCTCGCCGCACTTGAGGATGATGGCTGCCATTCGCTTCTGGTTCTTTAGATCCATTGCTTATCCCGTCCTGTTGAGTACTCTGATCCCCAGTTCGTCGGCGCGCTTCTCGATGGCCAGTCGCTTCTTGAAACCGACCGTGCCACCGACCCTTGCTGCCTGGACCTTGGGGTTGATCTTCTCTAGCTGCGCCGGATTGTGCACCATGACCTCTTGGAATCCCGAGGGATGATACCCGCGGACCTCCTTGGGGCTGCCGTAGCCGATGCTCACGATCGGGGGGCGGTAGCCGTAATGGCGGCGCATCTTGGAGTGGATGCCTCTGGGCTTCCTCCACTTCTCTCCGAGCCTGCCGAAGCGGAACCACTCCTGCCTCTTGAAGGCCGGGCGGCGGTCGTCGATGGCCGCGCGCTTGGCCAGCAGGTCTGCGGTCTTCGCGTCCAGCTCGGGCTTGATCTTGGCGACGTACGCCCCTTCGGGAACGACCTCCGATTCGGTCTCGGCGGGGTACTCCACGATCTCGGTCGTGGCCTCCTCCGCCTTCCTCTCCTTGGGCAGCTTCTTCGCCTTCTTCTCTGCCTTTGCCGGGGCTTCTTCCACTATCTCCGTCTCCTCGGTAGGCAGCGATTCCTCGAGAAGCTCGGTCCAGTGCTCAGCGTACTTCGGGCCGATGCCGCTCAGCTTGTCCACGACTTCCTTGAACTGCTCTTCGTCATGGAGGGCGTCCAGCAGGTCCTCTGGGGTCTCGATGCCCATCTCCTTCAATATCGCGCCGAACTCCTCCTTGTAATGAGGGAGGTCCGCGATCGATTTGATCTCGTTCTTGGACTTGCTCATGCCTTCACCTTCCTTGCCTTCTCGACGATGTAGATGCCGTCTTGGAAGACGCGCGGGTCGAAGTTCCGGATGTGGCAGGCGCGCTCGATGTTCGCCGCCGTCTGCCCGACCTCTTCGACGTTGATGCCGTGCAGCACGACCTCGGCGCCCTTTATGGTCACCTTGGTCTTGCCGATGATGTTCGCATGCCTCGGGGCCTTCTCGCCCAGGAAGTTCTCGATGATGACCTTGTCGCCCTTCACCGTGGCCTTCATGGGGAAGTGGCTATAGACCATCTTCATATGGTACTCGAAGCCGCCCATCACTCCATCCATCATGTTCTGGATGTGCGACGCGAACGTTCCCACGGCCGCCTTCTCCTTCACCTTGGGGTACTCGCAGGTGATCGAGACATTGTCCTCGACCAGAGCGATCTTCACCTTAGGGTGGGAGAAGTCCCGGCTCAGCTCTCCGGCCTTCCCGTGGATGGTCACCTTGGAGCCTGCTACCTTGACCTTGACGCCTTGGGGGATCTCCACCTTCTCTTCGATTGTTCCAGTTAGTGTCATGGCTATCCACCTCAGTAAACGTACGCCAGCAGTTTGCCGCCCACTCCCAGCTCCTTGGCCTTCATGTGGCTGACGACACCTGCGGTGGTGGTCAGTATCAGCACGCCGAAGTCCTGGGCTGGAAGGTAGCGGGATTCCCACTTCTCTAGCTCGGTCTTTTGCACCGAGTAGCGGGGTTTGATGACGCCGCAGTTGTTGATCCTGCCTTCGAGCATCACCTTGAACACGCCGGCCTTTCCATCTTCTACGAACTCGAACTGATCGATGTAACCAGATTCCTGCATGACCTTGAGCACGCGCCCGATCAGCTTGGACGAGGGCCTGATGGTGCACTCGTTCTTGCCGACATTGGCGGCGTTCTTGATCGTCGACATCGCATCGTTAAGGGGATCGTTTTGCATTTTTTCCACCTCACGAGTACTTCTTGAATCCTATCTGCGGTGCGATCTCACGGAAGCACTGGCGGCACAGATGCATGCCATACCTCCTCACTATCCCTCTCTTCCTGCCGCAGCGGGTGCAGCCTACGCTCCTACCGAATACCTTCTTGGGCTTCACTCGACCACCTCTGCGTTGAACTTCTGCTTCATGAAATTAATCGCCTCCTGACGGGTCATCCGGTGCTCCTTGGGCAGCCGGCGCTTCATGACCCTGCGCTGCGTGATGCGGTATCCAGGCCTCTGGATGACCACGCTGACGTCCATGCCGAAGATGCCGATCTCCGGGTCATATCTCATGCCATCGAAATCGGTATAGTCCGGCACACCGAAGGACAGATTGCCCTCTCGGTCGAACGAGTAGGACGCGATCCTGCGCTCCCTGGTGCCTAGTGCCCGGGTCAGGAACGTCTCGGCCTCGCCGCCCCTCAGGGTGACCTTGCAGCCGATGGGCATCCCCTCCCTGACCCCCA
>JACXTO010000153.1 GCA_016919565.1 Methanomassiliicoccaceae archaeon
TAAACCACGCTCTTCTGGTAATTTTCCCACCGCAATCGCATTCGTTTTTTAAATATTAATGATAACCACTCTATTCCCCGCGAAAGTCCCATTCTTCGCGGTCATCGGGAAGTTCCCTTATCGAGCGGACGATCTGGCACACTCTTCTCCTTTCTTCCACGAACTCGACCATCAGTCCTGAAGTGTATTTGCGATGACATGCAGGGCACAAAGTCATCAGGTTGCCAGGATGGTCGCTCCCTTGCTTGGAGCGAGGGATGATGTGATGGACCTCAAGGCATTCCCAAACATATCCGCCGCTCCCTCGACGAGCGTTTGGGTCGAATATCTTCCTTCTTCTCCCCCCGAAGTCGTCGCCGCAATCCTGGCAAACGTAATGGTCTCGCCGCAGGACGGCGCTCTTCAACCTGATCCAGATCAGGCGTCGGACCAGATCAGGGGTGCTATCGGAGTAGGGGGGCTGGATGGTCCCCATGCTGTAATAACTGCGGCCCTCAGGCCGTTCCTGGCGCATTTGCTTCAGGACCTGTTTCACGCTGCTCCATTCCTCGCAAAGGCGCTTGGCCGTCGAGCCTTCGAAATGGCGTCTTTTGCAGAATCGACAGGGAACGAGACGTCCTGGTTTCGTCCGATCGGTCCTGTCCGATTCAGTTTGGAACGGACAAGCATTCAACATTGCTCTGTCACAGAGCATTAATAACCCTTCCTTGGAACCATGGAAAATGAAAGCACGCTGGGGTGGGACCTCCTCAAGGAATCGGTTCGATTGAAGGATGCAATAGCTGGCATCCCCATCCGTCAGTCGGTGGAAGCATCCGACCCTGACACGCTTCTTGCTGGGCAACAGGGATGAATCGGACAGACAGCGTTTATGCATTCGCCTCGCAACGAACGGCGATCATGCGCACGACGAGCGTTCATGCTCATCCAGCCATTCCCTGAAGTCGTCCCACGTCGATATCTTCGCAGAGGGAACGATGGCATCATCATGCTCGTAGAAATCCGACCGCTTCAGGACAGCGGTCATCCCGACCCCGAGCGCTCCCTTGATGTCCGCCTGGAGGTTGTTGCCGACATAGATCGACTCCTCTGGCTTGGCACCGATGTTGAACATGGCCAGCTTGAAGATGCGGGGGTTCGGCTTCCTTATCCCCACGTCGGTCGAGAATACGAAATCGTCGAAGTACTCGTCGAGGCCGAAGTGCCTCATGTCGCGCATCGGGAAGTCGGAGGTCAATCCCCAGGCGACGTCCGAGATCAATCCGATGCTGTAGCCTCTGGCCCGGACGTCCTCGAGCATTTCTTTCGCACCCGGTACAAGGTCCCTCTTCTCCAGAAGGACGGCGTAGAACGCCTCCATCCCCTCAAGCACCAGGCCGTCATCGCCATCGCAGCCGAATCGAGCGTAGCAGTCATTCAGGACATCTGGCAGCGGTATCTCGATGTGCTCCGTCAACTTGCGCTTCCTTCCCTGATCGAGAAGGTCGAGCAGATAGACCTCGATCGCATTCTGGTCCTCGTTGCCAGTCTCTTGGCATACCAGCCTGGCGACATTGGATACCGCCTTGCGTTCCGGTCCCCTCCAATCGTTGTGGTAGTTGATCAGGGTGTGACCGAGGTCGAACAGCACCGCTTTCATCGATATTTCCCAATCAAACCAGGGACTTAAACCTTATCATCCAAGTGGGGCCGTTTGTCGTTGCAACTCTTTGCGATCATCCCTCGGCCATGTCTTTATTAGCCAAGGCACGATTATCAGCCAATGAAGGTCTACGTCGTTGACAACGGCGGCCAATGGACGCATCGCGAATGGCGCGTTCTGAAGTATCTCAAGGTTGAGACCAAGATAATCCCCAACACCACGCCACTGGATGAGATCGAAGAGGTGGACGCGCTCGTCCTTTCTGGAGGGTCGCCCCGGGTGGCTGATGAGTCATCGAGAATGGGCAACAACGGGGAGTACCTCGACAAGGCCGATTTCCCGATCCTCGGCATCTGCGCGGGGATGCATTTCATGAGCGGCCATTTCGGTGGCGCCACCGCTCCCGCCAAGATCCCCGAGTTCGGGAAGACCACGCTCTTCGTGGAAGATGCCGACGACCTCTTCATCGGGCTGCCGCAGACGTTCACCGTCTGGCAGTCCCACAATGACGAAGTGAGCGTCCTTCCCAAGGCCTTCAAGGTGCTGGCGAGATCGGACAACTGTCCCATCGAGGCGATCCGCATGGTCGGCCGCCCGATCTACGGGCTTCAGTTCCACCCGGAGGTGGAGAACACCGAGCATGGCTATGACATCTTCAAGAACTTCCTGAAGGTCGTCGAGGACTGGAAAAGATGAATCCTTCGGAGCGGGAAGCGCTCAGGACGGCAGTGGAGAAGCAGCGGAACAAGGAGCCGTTCGAGAGTTCGCTCGCCCGGAATTTTTCCAAGGTCGGTCTGGATTATAGCTCTTACATCTTAGTGATAAGTGAAGTGCGCGAAGTGGCAAAGCGCGAAAAGGTGAGTTTGGAGGAGGCGGCGCTGCGTTTAGCCACCGCTGTAGAATAGCGAAAGGATCATGATCACCAGGATGGCGACCGCCACCATTATCGCAAGAAAAGTCATCCTTCTGTCGGCGCCGAAGATGATCGGTATCGGCCCGATGAGGATTACTCCCCCGAACTCGGCCTTCTTCGATCTCGCCCGATCATCATCAACAAGCGCTTCCTCCGCCCCCTCCGCGCTTGCGCTCAATGCAAAGTCAGCCATTGAGACTAGTATCCCGGCAATGATCAGACCTATCGCCAGGAAGCCCAGGGCGGAGCTTCCATAGATGACCGGCACGATCAATAGCAATGCGACCTGCATCTCCCCGGCAACAACGCCGTAGACCAGCAAGCCCGCCCCCGCCAATATCATGAATGCCGCCAGGATTCGGAACGGTCTCATCATATCAGTAAGGTCCTAGCAACGATATCAATCCCCCCGGCGCAAGCGATATAACCTCTTTGTTGCGTAATTCGGCTTGATGCCTGTTCAGAGGTTCTCCAGGCCCAACGTGGTCATCAGCAAGTGCTTGGAGTTTGACAAATGCCGTTATAACGGAGATATGGTCGGCAACGCATTCGTGCGAAGGCTCAAGGAATCAGACAGTATCGACTTCGTGCCGGTCTGCATGGAGTGTGAGATCGGTCTTGGGGTCCCTCGTGACCCTATAAGGATCGTCCAACCCAAAGGGGGACGAAAAACGCTCATCCAGCCAGCTACCGGTCGCGACGTCACAAATGAAGCATTAGCTTTCTCGGAGAGTTTCCTGACAAAGTTGCCGTGGGTGGACGGTTTCATCCTAAAGAGCCGCTCACCCTCTTGCGGCATCCATGATACGAAGATATTCCCGGCTGCGGA
>JACXTO010000154.1 GCA_016919565.1 Methanomassiliicoccaceae archaeon
GCGTCAAGGTGAAGGAGCCGACGTTGGAGGACGCGTACCTCTGGTTGGTGGAAGGCCATGCCTAGGCTTCGGGCGGTCTGGACGGCCTTCAGGCATCAAGCGCTCCACTTCTTCGCCGACCCGCAATGGCTGATCCCGAACATCATCGCGCCGTTCGTGCTGACGCTGGTTGCGCTGATGCTTTTCCGCTCGACCGAAGGGAACGTGGTCCTCTACGCCATCCTGGGCGGGGGGATGATGGGAATGTGGGGCAACACCCTTTATGCCTCCGGCTTCTCGATACAGTCGGAGCGCTGGTGGGGGACCATGGAAAGCGTCCTCGCCGTGCCGACTTCGATGATCTGGATTATCGCCGGCCGGGCGATTTGGAACAGCATGATCGGTATCCTCAACGGGCTGTTCATCCTGGTGATCGCTGTGGCGGTCTTCCAGACGCCCCTCAACATCTATGACCTGCCTCTGTTCCTGCTAGCTTTCGTCCTGACGCTGGTCTCATTGGCCTGCCTAGGCCTGGTGTTCAGCAGCGCCTTCGTGCTCAGCCGAGCGGCTGGAGTGCTCACGAACGGGCTGGAATTTCCCATCTACGTTGGGACGGGAACCATGTTCCCCATCGCCCTGCTGCCCATGTGGAGCCATCCTCTGGCCTATTCTCTTGGCCCCACCTGGGGGATCGACGCTATCCGCTATGCGGCGGCAAGCGACTACTCCTGGGGCCTTCAGCCAGGCTACTGGGGTGACCTGGCGATAATGGGCGCCCTCTCGATTTGCTACTTGGTCCTCGCGGTCTGGCTATTCAAGCAAGTGGACTATCGGGCTCGCCGTGACGCGAACCTGGGGAGGTACTGAGATGGTCGAGTACGTCGCCAATCCTCTCAGGGTGTTCTGGAGCTCGGCGGTGCTAGCCAAGCGCGCCCTGTTCTCCTGGTTGAGCCCGGGCCTGTGGGCAATGCAGTTGTTCACGATGTCACTGTTCCAGATCGCTTTCTTCGTGTACGTGGCTGACTACGTCGACAACCCCGAGGTATCGGTGGCGTTCGTCGCGGTGGGGAACGCACTGCAGAGCGTCGCCTACGTCTCCATATTCGCGGTATGCAACATCACGGGCGAGGAGAAGGAGCAAGGGACGCTGCAAGGCGTGCTGGTCTCGCCGGCCAATCGGCTGTCGATCTTCGTTGGCAGGGCGATGTTCCAGATCGTCAACGGCCTGGCGACGGTGGTGATCGCCTTCTTCTACGCGGCATTCATCTTCGGCGTGGACTTCTCATCCGCCAACCTGCTCACTCTGGTGGCTGTGGTCCTAATGACCACGTTCGCCATGACCGGGTTCGGGCTGATGCTCAGCTCGGTGGGCATGTACCTCAGGACATCGATGGTGATCGCGAACATCTTCCTGTTCATCGGTCTGCTGTTCAACGGGGTGAACTTCCCCATCTCCTATCTCCCGGCGTTCCTGCAGCCGATATCCTATGCCATGCCGATGACTTATGGTACCGAAGCGGCGAGGGCGGCGGTGAGCGGAGCATCGATAATGGACGTTTCCGGCCTGCTGCTCATTGAGGGGTTGATCGGATTGGTTGCGATATTGCTCGGATACGCGATGCTCAAGGTCTTCGAGTATCTAGCGCGATCGAAGGGCACGATGGAGCGTCTCTATTGAGCACGCCGGTCCAAACGAATTGCTTCGTCTTCCGAATCAGTGGAATTATCATATATCATACCCGCAAATCAGCTGCAATGTCGAGTCAGTTCACGTCAGCTGGATGGAAAAAGGAAATGTGGGTCGGATTCAAATAATGATTCACCGTTAACCCTGCTAAGGTGATCATATGATCGACATGATCCTGGTGCAGATCTTCGTCCTGATTTCGCTGGCGATGCTAGCGGCGATCATATGCAACCTGATCAAGGTGCCATCGGTCGTAGGAGAGATCCTCGTCGGCATCGCCATCAGCAACCTTGCGATCGGAGGAGTCACGCTCTACAGCGCGATGCAGCTGGGCGATCCCAACAGTACCGAGGTTTTCTCGGTCCTCTCCGAGCTTGGCATCATCTTCCTGCTTTTCACCGCCGGCCTGATCACTCCGTTCCACGAGCTGAAGAAGGTCGGAGGGACCGCAGTCCTCGCGGCCATCGGAGGGGTGGCGGTCTCGATATCTCTGGTCTATTTCGCGATGATGGCCTTCGGTTTCACCACCATGCAGTCCATCTTCCTCGGTGTGGCGCTGGGATCGACCTCGGTCGGGATCGCCGCCCGTGCCATGGAACAGCTGGGGGTGATGGGCACAATGGAAGCCAGGGTGATCATCAGCGCCGGCATAATCGATGACGTGATAGGCCTGATCCTCCTCGCGATAATCAGCGGCACCGCCGGAGGCGGGGAGATAAATATCCTGGATACGGCAATCGTGGGGATACTGGCGGTCGCGTTCGTGCTGGTCTCGATGTACATCTGCACTCTGATATCCAAGTTCAGGCGCACTGACGTCTGCAAGATCGCCCTTTCCAAGCCGAGGAAGCAAAGCCTCCTGAGCCCTTTGCCTTTCGCGCTGATCATCTGTTTCGGCCTGTCGGCTATGGCCACCTATCTGAGCTTGGCAGCGATCATCGGAGCTTTCCTGGCAGGAATGATGTTCGCGGAATTCAGGGACATTTGGCCAAGCGAGGAGAAGTTCAATTCGCTGAAGGAGTTCCTGGTGCCCTTCTTCTTCCTGTTCATAGGGATTAACGTCAGCCTATCCGCATTTGGGACTGGCAACGCCTGGCTGATCGCTCCGGTCCTGGTTGTCCTCGCCCTCGCTGGTAAGATAATAGGAGGTGGGCTTGGCGCCCGTAAGCTCGGGAGCAGGTCCGCTTTGATCGTGGGATCGGGACTGACTCCCAGGGGCGAGGTGACGATAATCGTGGCGGCCATGGGCCTGGAGGTCGGGGTCCTGACGGCAGGTCAGTATGGCGCGCTGGTCGCTGTCGTCATCGTGATAGCAGTGATCGCTCCATTCTTGATATCCTGGGCATTCAAGCGCAAGGACAAATTCAGGAATGCCAAGTCGATGAAGTTCAAGGAGTAGATGTCACTACCAGTGAGAAAAAGCGTGACCGTCTAGACTGGGTAAACGTACTTCAATAGCTCGACCACGAAAATGGTCACCGCCGCCATCCCGAGCACCGCCAGGGGGTTGATCTTTAAGGCCTTCTCATCCTCCGAGTCGAAGTAACGGATGAGGCCTGCGGCGGACTGGAAACCGGACTTGCTCTTGCTTTCCTTTGCCATAGCTTACCGTCCGATTGCAACGTGACCGACCTTTATATTCTTTTTGCGAGGGGAAGAGTCGTCCGCCCGAGCCAATTCGCCGCTAGGTGATGTACATGTCCGTGCTGGAGCGGTCGAACCCTTTGACGAGCTCCATGCTCTGGTTCTCTGGAGGCTTCCACCCTTCCATGGGGTACACCAGATTGGGCATGAAGTGGGTCAGGTCGGCAGCGAGGTGGGTCGCGGGATGCGTTGGCCCGAACACCTTCTGGCTGATCTCCAGCGCCATCGCCCTGGTCGCCTCCTCGTCAATGATTCCTAACGTATGAATGTACTCGTGCAGCAGGATGTGGAAGACGTACGGCTTGTAGAGCGCAGGGTCGGTCTGCTTGATCCGATGCAGCGGCAGGGTGTTCATGACGATGATGTTGGTTGCCACCGGATAGAACGCTCCTACGAAGCCCTGCGGCCCCCCGCCGAGGTTGGACAGACCGAGCATCAGTCCCGATCTCTCCTTGCCGGTGCTCTTTCGCACCGCGAGCTTGACAAGCTCGAATATCTCTGGAATGTCGTGCGTCCGCTCCAATCTATCCTGGAAGATCGAATTCTCTACCACGATCTCAACAATCCGTCAGTCCCACTATATAAACGATAGTTAGCTAGCTTCGTGGGCCATGAGCCCTTTCAAATGGCGTTTCAACTCTCATCGGCAATGTTAATAAAGCCCGGTGTTGCTGGGGGCGCCTGATAACATGCACTGGGCGGACGTCATAGCCAAGGATCTGCTGGCTCGATCCAATACGCAACTCATCTCCACCGGGATCACCCCCTCCGGCTACATCCACGTAGGAAGCTTGCGGGAGGCCATCACTGCTCAGGCGGTCTTCAAGGCACTGAAGCAGCAGAAGGCGGACGTCAAGCTGATCTACATGGTCGATTCCTTCGACCCGCTGAGGAAGCGCTACGCCTTCCTGCCGGAGAGCTATGACGCCGAGATCGGAAAGGTCATCAGCGAGATCCCTTGCCCCTGCGGCCAGCATTCCTCCTACGCGGAGCATTTCATCAAACCCTTCCTGGACAGCATCGCGGAGCTGGGCATCGAGCCCGAGATCCATTGGACCCACAAGCATTATGAGCAGGGAGATTTCGCCTCGGCCATCGACACGATAATCAACAAGCGCGAGCTTGTGGCGACCATCCTCCGCGAGGTCACCGGCCGGGACGTTCCCGAGGACTTCTTTCCCTATTCGCCCAAATGCCCCAAGTGCGGCAAGCTCTCCAATGGCAAGATACTCGGCTACGAGTTCCCTTACGTCCGGTACGTGTGCCATTGCGGCGAGGAAGGAAAGGCCGACGTGCGCAAGGCCGACGGGAAGCTGCCGTGGCGCCTGGAGTGGGCGGCGAAGTGGAAGATATTCGGCGTCACCTGCGAGCCGTTCGGCAAGGACCATGCCGCGGCCGGAGGCTCATACGACACCGGCGTCAGGTTCGCCAGGGAGGTGCTCATCAACGAGCCGCCTTTCCCCATTCCATACGAGTTCGTGCAGCTCAAGGGCAAGGGGCAGATGCATAAGTCGACCGGCTCCACGGTCACCGGAGTGGACGCGCTGCGGATCACGCCGCCGCCGGTGCTCAATTACAGCTTCCTGCGCTACAACCCGGACCGCCACATCGATTACGATTCCGGGCTTGGCGTGCTCGACGTCGTGGACGATTACGACCGGGTGGAGAAGCTCTATTATGGAGGTGAGGTGGACGAGAAGGAGCGCGACCTGCTGCGAGCGTATGAGCTAGCACAGCCGAAAGGTCCGAGCGAGCACATGCCGGTGCAGATCCCCTATCGACATCTGGTCCAGGTGGTGCAGATCGTCGACGACTTTGATAGGGTCCTGGACATCTTGAAGCGCACGGAGAACATCGCCTCGATGGAGGAAAGGGATATCGAGCTGCTCAGGCAGAGGGTGGAGTGCGTGCGCTTCTGGCTTGCCGGCTTCGCTCCCGATGAGGTGCGTTTCTCCATCTGCAAGACGTTGCCCGAGGTGCAGCTGGGGGAGGCGGACGTGAACTTCCTGAGGTGCATCTACCCCTCGCTCCAGGCGCTGGATTGGAGCGCGGACCGGATCCACGACACCGTCTACGAGAGCGCCAAGTCATGCGCCATCGGCGCGAAGTCCGGATTCCAGTGCCTTTACCAGATATTCATCAACCGGAAGCAGGGGCCGAGGCTAGGCTATTTCCTCTCGACATTGGACAAGGAGTTCGTGCTCAAGCGCATCCAGGAAGCGGTAGCTTCTGCCATGACCGCATCGTCCGAAGCGAGCGCGAAAGAGTGAGATCGGGGTCTACTTCAGCACGCCGATCTCCGTCAGCTTTTCCGGCAGATACTTGTCCGTCACATAGTCCAGGCCATACTTCGCCAGCGCCTGCTGCTCCGCTTTCTTGCCGAGCTTGAGCATCGTCTCGATCTCGCCGCGCCAGAACTCATCCGCGAAGCGGGGGTCCTTCTGCTCCGCTTCCAGGGCCTTGATGTCCCGGTCGGTGAGCTTGTCCGTCGGCAGATCGTAACGCAGAATGTCCGAGGCGGTGATGCCGACGTACTCCGAGGTCGGCGTTGCCAGATATTCGGAGATGTGAGCGGTCTTGATGGCGCCATATGCCACGGACGCGAAGATCCTGAACGACCAGGGATCGCCATCGGTGAACACCACCACCGGCAGATGCACCTCCTCGTTCAATCGCTTGATGAAGCGGCGAGTGCTCCGAGCAGGCTGTCCTTTCAGGTGCACCAGCACAGCATTGGAATCCTCTGGGAAACCGTTCTCCACCAGCCGGTCGAACATACCACCGGTCTCTATGGCGATGATGAAGTCCGCGTTCGTCGAGAGGATCTTCACCTTGTCCTTCTCCACGTTGTAGGGGATGCCATATCCTGAGTCGCCGACATCGTTCAGGCAGTTTATGCGCTTGACCTTGCCTTTGCGGTCCAACTCCTCGATGGTCAGATCGCCGATGACGCTGGCGCCATTCTCCTCCGGACGCAGCTTGAAGTCCTCGCGCATCAGGCCGGTCACGACCTCCAGATCTTCGGCAAGGTTATTCGACTCGTCCTGCGAGTGGAACTTGCCCTTCTCCCAGCCCTCGGAGATGTAGTACATCTCCCTCAACGTGGACGATTTCTTCTCCTTGATCATGTCCTCGATGAGCTCCATGACGTACATGGTGCGCAGGAGCATCAGCGCCCCCTGCGTCTTCTTGGCGCTCCTGGCGCCGCTGGCGCTGCCGTACTTCCACACCGAGTGCTTCGGGTCGAAGCGAATGTTGCCCTTGGTGCGCAACGGGATCGACATCTTGGGGATCTTGCCCGAATCTATCTGATCGTAGATCGACTCGGCGATCTCGTAGAGCTTCTGCACCGCTTCCTTCCCCTCCTCAGTCATCGCTCAGCGCCTCCTTCGATTCGTCATAGTCAACTTCGTCCTCTTCTTCTTCGGCGACCGTTGCCTCAGGCGCCGCCACCTCGGTCACCTGCAGGCGCTGCACGTCCCAGTCGCCCGGCAGCGGGTCGGCCCCGATGATCAGGGTCGGGTCGATCCCGCTGGCATAGAGCTCGTTTTCTTCGTAGAGTTCCTGGTCCAGACCGACTAGGTCGAACTTGACCTCCATGGTCTCGGTGGACTTGATCGGCCTCAGCTCCCAGGTGATCTTCCCGTCCTCCTTGACCTCTATCGGCTTCGGGTCCATGCTCTCCCTGTCCAGGTTGTCGACCGGGA
>JACXTO010000155.1 GCA_016919565.1 Methanomassiliicoccaceae archaeon
GTGAACAGCTCGATCTCACCGAATTTGGAGGCCTTGGCGATCGATGCGCTCGCCTCCACCTTGTCCAGGTCCCCGGCGACACCGATGCCGATCCGCCTCTCCGGGCCTTTCGCCTTGGAGAGGATGAGCTCGATGCTGAGCATTGCCCCGATATCGTCTACCAGGCTAATCTAAGTTGCCGCTATCCCAGGAAGCTGTCAAAAACATAGTCGTCCCAGTCACTCAGGCCGAGGGCGACCTCCAGCTCGATCGGCGTGAGCATCGGCTTCCGGTAGCGAAGATAGTCATCGATCGCCAGGCGGGGGCAGGCGGTGGAGACGAAGGCGTCCACTTGGAATGCCAGTAATTGGTCCGGGGAAACGTTGTCCATCACGATTAGGAAAGCCTTCCTGCCTTCGCCGATTATCTTCGCCTTCAGCGCCTCGGCAAGAGCCTTGCGCTGCTGCCCCGGCTTGCTGGAGATGATGACCCCGAAGCTCTGCGCGTCGGATGCCAGGGTTATCGCGCCATGCCTTTGGCGCAGTATCTTATCCTTCAGTTGCTCGACGTCCCTGATCTCCTGCATCATCGGGTCGAGCACGATGACCGGCTTGCGAGTCGCCAATGACACCGCCAACGGATGGAAGTCCCCGGAGCCGAGGTAGAGGAACTGGTCCACGTCGTCCTTGATGCCCGAAGCGGCGGTAACGTTGCATCCCAGCACCTGACCGGCGTTCTTGATTCTGCCGTCGCCCCGGCCGATCAGGACCGTCCGGCCGTTCCGCTCTAGCCATTCCTTCAGCATGTCGAGCTGGTGCAGGTGCTGCACCGTAGTGACCAGGCCGACACGCGGGGCCAGTCGGTCGAGCATTACCTGCAGGAGGCCTGTGAAATCGTAATCGAGCCTGACCTCGACGAAAAGAACGTTGTCGTCGACCTCCATGGAAGGGATATTGCTGTGCCCGAAATGAACCAGGATGTCTGCGAATGATCGATAGGAAGCGCTCAGGTCGCATGCCCCATAGCAAGGGTCCCCGAGGATTATGCAGATGCATCCAGTGATGCGCTCGATCTCGTCTGCGACCTCCAGAGATTGCGGCTTCAGTCCTTCAGGGAATTGAAGGGCGACACGGCGCGCCCCCTTGGCCCGGATGAAAGCCGCCACCTCGGCTAGGTGAAGGTCGAACATAGAAATGGGAAGAGTTGAAGGCGTTTAAGGTCTTGACTATACCAGAAGTTCCTTGCCCTGGTCAATCACGATATAGCAGGTCGTGGGCAGCTTCAATGATGCGCTCCACAGTGCCTCCTTGGCCGCTGCCACCGCGCTGACTGGGACCTTCAAGGTGATGATCGGCTGGCCCGGATGGACCCTTGCCGCCGTGCCCACTGCCTTTCCGAAGGCGGCCCTCATCCCGCTGGAAACACGGTCCGCTCCGGCGCCGGTGGCTAGCTTGTTCTCGCGCAATACCTGATGTGGGTAGATGCGGATTTTGAAGTAGTAGTTGTTCGCCCCCGCCTTCTTGGTGAGAAGACGGTTGGCAGTGATACGCGCCGCCTCCAGGGCGATGTGGCGGACCTGGCAGAGCTCCTTTACGTGGAGGCTCATTACCACGGGGAAGTCCCCGTTGGGGTTGCCTAGGTCGAATTGGGTGATGCGTGGGGCTGGGACTCCTCCCATGTACTCTTTGCGAGTGTAAGCCTGACCTCTGATCTGGGTATACATTCGTCCGGGCTTGCGTGACATGTCATTTCACCTTTGAATCGTGACTATGAGGTTGCCTAGATTATGGTTGGGGTATATAACCATAATGGCACGCCGCCAGTCTATCCGGCCGTCCAGGAAGAAGCATTATTTTCAAGCCTGAGTGGCGTGAGATAGACATGCCGACGAATTTGAATTCGAAGGCGACGGATCAGATTTTCCCGAGGTCTGATACTCAGTAAGGTATTATATTAGGGAGGCTTCTTGGCGATTATTCCAATATTTAAGAGGCAACACCACGTCGAAGCGCAGGATATCGAACAGGGCGAAGCACGGGATCGCCCAATTCAGGATGGAGCGCCTGCTCGAAATGATGAGGCAGGAGGCTCTGGCGGGGAACCATCCCCGGAGCAGATGCTATCTTGATCACGCAAGGAGGCTGAGCATGCGGACGAAGACCCCGCTGCCGAAAGGGTATCCTTACTGCCGGTCGTGCGGCACACCGTTGGTCCCGGGCCGCAATTGCCGGGTGCGACTGCGCTCACAGCGCGTGGTCTATCATTGCCTAGCATGCGACGCAAAGAGGCGAGTCCCATACATCAGGGAGAAGAGAGGTGCGGAAGATGGCGAACATCGAGAAATTCACTAGGAAGGAGTTGAAGGGGATCGGTGTC
Source organism: Methanomassiliicoccaceae archaeon (assembly GCA_016919565.1). Lineage (GTDB taxonomy): Archaea > Thermoplasmatota > Thermoplasmata > Methanomassiliicoccales > UBA472 > FEN-33. Next base: position 2,356 of record JACXTO010000155.1, read on the forward strand.
GGCCTAAAGCCCACCGTCCACATCGGAAAGGATGGACTGACCGAGAACGTGGTCACCGAGCTGAAGAACCAGATCAAGATCAATCGAATCGTGAAGGTGAAGGTATTGCCTGCCTCGGCGGACAAGAAGAGGGAGATCGCCGAGGAGCTAGCAGAGCGATCCGGCACCAAGCTGATCGAGATCCGGGGATCGACGATCCTGCTCTGCAACCCGCGCCACTACAAAGGCGATTAGGACTGGAGCGAAGAGCACCAGGAATTCATCCATCCGCGTGATCGAGCATGACTGACGAAAATCCCGACATCGAGGAGCTGGTGCTGAAAGCGCTCGATGCCTCAGACCGCATGACCCTGACTCAGATAACGAGCTCGCTCCCGGCTGAGCTTCGCGGATGCCCCGACGAGGTTGCAAGAGCACTCGCTCGCCTCAGAAAGAAAGGCACGATCGCCGGCCAATTCTCAGAAACGGACTCTGCCTGGGTATATTGGAAATAGGGGCTTCGCTGACACCGTCGCGTGTGCGACCAGATCTTGAATGCCTCTTAGAGGTCACCGAAGTCCTTATCAAAATACAGATGATTCATGCAGACCAAGTGAGGAAATGCTGAACATCGATCATATCAGGGAGAATTCCGAGTCCATTCGCGCGATGCTCCATAACAGGAACTATCCAGAGGACGCGCTGGATTCCTTCATGAGGGTCGATCTTGCCTGGCGAACGCTGGTCGAGGAAGGCAACCAGCTACGGCGGCAGCGCAACCAGGTAGCGGAGCAGATCCCCAAGCTGAAGGACGAGGAGAAGAAGGAGCGGATCAAGGAGATGAAGGCGGTCGCCAATCGCATCTCTGAGATCGATGCGAAACTGGCAGAGCTCGAGCTGGAGCGCAACGAGTTCGTTCTGGTCATCCCGAATGTCCCGCACGAGAGCGTTCCGATAGGCGCAGGCAGTGGGGACAACCTCCTGGTTCGCCAGATGGGAGAGATATGCCAATTCGATTTCAAGCCCAAGGACCACATCCAGATCGGAGAGGATTTGGACATCATCGATTTTAAGCGGGGCGCCAAGGTAGCCGGCAGCGGCTTCTACGTGCTCAAGGGGGATGGAGCACGCCTCGAAAGGGCGCTCATCAGCTTCATGCTCGATCTTCACCGCCACCAGGGCTACACGGAGGTCTTCCCGCCAATAGTCGTGAACCGAGCGGCTGTGATTGGCACCGGCCAGTATCCGAAGATGAAGGACGACATGTACTGGTGCGAGCGCGACGACCTCTGGCTCAATCCCACCGCCGAGGTCCCGGTAACCAACCTGCTCCAAGACGAGATCCTGGAGAGGGATCAGTTGCCCATCAGCTACACTGCATACCTGCCCTCTTTCCGGAGGGAGGCGGGAAGGAGCGCCGAGATGAAGGGGATAATCCGGGTCCATGAGTTCAACAAGGTGGAGCTGGTGAAGTTCGTGCATCCGGACAATTCCTATGCCGAGCTGGAGCACCTGCTAGTGGATGCCGAGGACGTCATTCGCTGCCTCGGCCTGCCATATCGCATCTTGTTGCTTTGCACCGGTGACATGGGTTTCGCAAGCTCCAAGACCTACGATATCGAGGTATTCGCTCCCGGGAGCGATCAATGGCTCGAATGCTCCTCATGCTCCTGCTTCACCGATTTCCAAGCCAGGAGGGCGAGGATCAAGTTCAGGCCGGAGCCGCACCTCAAGAGCGAGTTCGTTCACACCTTGAACGGCTCGGGCGTAGCCTTGCCTCGGACCATGGTGGCAATCCTAGAGAACTACCAGAACCCCGATGGAACGGTCACCATACCCGATATCATCCAGCCTTACATGCAGGGACAAGAGCTGATCGATTAGTCCTCATTTCCCCGAGGGCCGCCATGAGGGCTCCTTGCACTCCCCGCTATCGTCCTTTACACCTCTGAGCACCAGCTTCAGAAGCGGGGGCGTGAACAGGGCGGTCAGAATTCCGACCAATACTATCACTGAATAGAACCCTTCATCGAAGATCCCCAGCTGCAGCCCGTACAAGGCGATGATCAAGGCAACTTCCAATCGCGGGACCATGCCAAGGCCGATCGCCACCGATTCACGCGGGGACATTTTCATCAGCCAGGCTGGTATCGAGCAGCCGATGAGCTTCGTCGCGAACGCGACTATGGTCAGGACGAGCGCGAAAGGGAGCAGGTCGCCCAATCCGCTGAAATCGCAGAGGGTCCCGATCGAAACGAAGAATACCGGGACGAAGACCGCGCCGAGGTACTTCGTTCCGTGCTCGAACTCGTGCCTGATCTTCAGACCGGAGAAGATGGTCCCGGCGATGAACGCGCCAACGATCGCAGATATCCCGATGAGTTCAGCGATATACGCATATAGGAAAGCCAGTGTCAAGGCTAGAACGAAGCCGGTGTGCTCGATGTGACGATTGTCCCCTACCTTCTCCATCAGTTCGATGAGCTTGCTGATCAGGTGGGTGCCAGCTAAGATACCGACCACGATGAACGAGACGGCGGCGACCACCAGATAGAGCACCTTTTCCAGGTCGATTATTCCAGAGGCAATGCCGCCCGAAACAGCCAGAACGGTCATGCCAAGGATATCATCGACCACGGCGGCGCCTATGATCGCACTTCCCACCTTGGACGAGATCAATCCCAGGTCCACCAGGACACCCGCGGTGACGGCAACGCTGGTTGCGACGATCGTCGCCCCGATGAATATGGCCTGGACGCTCGTCGCCTCCGGGACCATCCAGGTCGTGACCAAGTAGCCAACGAAGAATGGGACGATCACTCCGCCGATGGCGATGGTCACGTTGCGTTTGGTGTAGATCTTGCTGAGATCGGATTCCAATCCGATCAGGAACAGCAGGACGATCGAGCCGATCTGAGCCAGACTGGCCAGCACTTGATAATCGACCAGCACGAAGCCTATCAGGCTGGGCCCGACCAGGATGCCGACGATGATCTCGCCGATGATGAGAGGCTGCTTGAGCCGCCTGACGACGAAGTGGCTAACGACGGCGAGCGCCAGCACCAAGGTTAACTGGAAGAGCAATGTGTCCGCGAGCATCCCATCCCACCCGGGTATGTTAGCGGCTAGAGATAATCCTTACCGTTATCCCCTGCGATTCCACTAGGATGAGGTTGAGGATTCGGGATTCATCAAGGCGTCCTGGATGCGCATGACCAGGTCCGACCGGGTCTGCTCGAGCCTCGCGATGCTGTTGGCATAGACCCGGACCTCATATACGATCTTGTCGCCGTGGAACCCTCGTGCCAGTACTTCCGGCTTCGGTTCCTTTACCAATCCCTCCAACTCGTCCGCCACCTTCAGGATGATCCGCTCCACGTTCTCATGTGGAACGACTGAGGCAATCTCCAGCTTGACCGTCACTCCATGCCTGGCGGAGCGATTGAAGTTCAGGATGCGTCCGCCGATTATCTCGCTGTTTGGCACATCCACGATCTCCCCCTCCTCGTTCCTGATCTTTGTGAAGACCAGGTTCTTCTCCAGCACCTCGCCGATCAAATCGCTTCCTATCCTGATCCGATCCCCCACATCGAACGTGTAGCTGTTCATCAGGGTGAGTCCGGAGACAATATTGTGCGCCGTCGTATACGACATGACGATGCCAAGGAAGCTGAA
>JACXTO010000156.1 GCA_016919565.1 Methanomassiliicoccaceae archaeon
CAAGGGCCATGAACGGGATGCCGTAGCCGATATCGCCCACCATCACGCCAAAGAATATCGGGAACGTGATGGCGATCGTGATGGTCGGGTCCATCTCCCCATACTTGGGGGTCGATATCAGCTCGGTCAGATACGCGAACAGGTTCACCGGGCGCCTGTGGGTTGTATGGGTCGGCGCCTCTTCCTTGACGTGGGCCTCGGCGCCAGCGTGCGCCTCCTCTGGATGGAGGTGCTCCTTCCTTGGGGCGACCTCCAGGACCTCGATATGGATGTCCTCGCCCAATTGGCTTTGGAGTGCCTGCTGCACCTGTGATATTGATTTCTCCGGGACCCAAGCATCGATCAGGAAGGAATGCGCGGTTGCCCCTATCCTCAGCGGGAACTCCGCCTTCTCTACCACTATGCTCAGGTGCTCGTCCGAGGCCAGAATGAATGCCTCGTACTTCTCGCGAAGGAGGTTGATCTTCTCCGTGGCGTCTGCCAGGGATCCGCCCAGCGCCTCGAGCTCCGAATCGAAGGCCTTCATCGCCTGGTTCGGGTCGCCCTTTCCCGCCGGCGACGGGACCTCTGTGAATCCGTGTTGAATAAGGACTCGCTGCGCATCAGCCGCCTCGGCCTTGGCGACGAATACGGCGACGAACTTCGCGTCCGGCGATGCAAAGAGCTCGTACTCATCCAATGCCTCGTTCAGGGCATGGGATGGATCGCTTCGCACCATTCCGGTGAAGACGGCGATGCTTTCGTACCCCTTATACAGGTCGATATCAAGCGGCAACCCTGTGAAGGGCTCGAGCGTCTGCTTCGCCGCCTCCAGATCATGGATCCGGTTCTGGATGCTGCTTTTCGACTCCACCGCTCCGGTGATCTCGACGTCCAATGTGATGAGGACGTCGTCGACCTCCTCCTCTATCTTGGACGAGGGCATCTTCGCCTTGATCGCCATGTCGACTACTTCGAGCTCCTTCTCCGCTGACCTTAGCTTCAGCAGCCTCTGGGACGCTTCTGATGCGACTGGGAGCGGTGCACCCAGTGTGAAACCCTCTTCCTCAGAGGAGAAATCGATGGGCTGCAGCACCTCCAAACCATAGAGTATATCGATGGTTTCCTTGATGCGGGTTTTCGATCCTACGATGAGGATCTTCGTCATCTTATCGGGTAGTAGCATCGACGGTCCTCTCGAAGCGTTCCTTGAGATAGTTCTTCGCCCTCGGGATGTTATTGGCCGCCTTGACCCTGAGCCTCTCCGACTCTTCCTCGCCCTTCTTCAGGAGCTCATTTCTCTGAGATGCGATCTTCGCTCTCTCTTGAGCCAATGCAGAATCGTGACCCGCCTTCAGTTGGTCCTCCGCTTCCCTCATCATGCGGACTGACTCCTTCCGGGCGTTGGCAACTATGGCCTTGGACTTCTCTTCGGCATCGGTGATGTAATCCTTCGCTCTGGATTCGGCATCCTTGACTTTAACGAGAATTTCTGCCCTACTCACGGGGCTTGCCTCCGAAGTTTAACAGCCAATAATCTATTTCTATTATAATCTTTGGGAAGAAGTTGTGACAGCTCTAGATAAAAGGAAAGAAAATGGCCTTCTGTTTGCGTTTCACCCGAGCTACAGCGGATTTGCGGTCCGAATCTCCTTTAGCTTTCAAGATTCGAATCGCCTTACAACGACCTTGCTCTCGTTCATGATAGCTTTCGATAGAGGGTCCTCGTAGTCGTCCTTGTAGATGACCTCGATGATGCCGGCATTGACCAGGATCTTGGCGCACATCACGCAGGGGAAGTTCGTGGTGTAGATGGAGGCGTCCTTGATGCTCGCTCCGAAATAAGCCGCTTGGATCACGGCGTTCTGCTCCGCGTGGACCCCCCGGCATAGCTCGTGCCTCGTCCCCGACTCGATGTTGTTCTGCGTCCTGACGCAGCCGACCTCCGCGCAATGCCTCAGTCCCTTTGGAGCGCCATTATATCCGGTGGTCAGGACCCTCTTCTCCTTCACCACCACCGCCCCGACGTGGCGCCTGAGGCAGGTCGATCTCGTCGCGACCAGGTCGGCCATGAGCATGAAATAGGTATCGTTGTCGGGGCGAGACATCATCCTGGCAGTCGCGAGCGCCCCTAAAAAACTTCTGGTCAGAATGTGTGGATGGACCTAAGAGAATAAATGAAATAGATTAAGGATGTTTTAAAGGGCCGTGTCCGAGGCGGCTAAGAAGGCCATGAGGCTCGTCGCGAGATTGCGTGGTTTCATAATCGCGGCTGCCGTGGTCTTGATAATCATTGGTGCGTTGACCGCCTATAGCGGAGCTTGGCCTCCACTGGTTGTGGTCGAGTCGCCGAGCATGCAGCATTCGAGCACCGAGTCCTACTTCGGCGTGATCGACACCGGGGACATGGTGATCCTGAAGAAGGTCGGAGACGCCGGAGAGATCAGGACCTACCTCGATGGCTTGGTGGACGACTACCAGACATACGGCGGCTACGGCGACGTCGTGATCTACAAGCCATATGGATCGGACTCGCGCACTCCGATCCTGCACCGAGCGCTGCTCCGCCTGGAATACAACGCTACCGGAGGCGGGTTCGATGTCCCCTCCCTGGCAGATATCCCGCCAGCCATGTGGAGCGTGGTCGGGGGAACGAAGGACTGGCACAATCTCAAGACCATGGTCATATTGACCGGAATTGGATACAATCAGATGACCGTCAACCTGGACATCAGCGTCATCCTCGACAATTTCGCCCGATACAGCATGGTGCCGTTCGGCGGGTTGATCACGCTTGGGGACAACAATCATGGCATTGTCGACCAAATGACAAGCATCTGTTGGGCCCCGATCAAGGACGTGTGGGTTTCTGGTGTGGCGAGAGGGGAGCTTCCCTGGTTCGGGCTCTTGAAATTATGGATAAGCGGCCCGACGCCCGAGGACCCGGTGCCAGAGAACTCCAAGACTGGCCTGTTCATTTCTCTGGGCTTGTTGATCGGAGGGCCCATCGTCTTCGACCTGGCATCGATGTTCTTGGAACGCAAGGGCAAGCACCCTGGTGCCTGGCTCAGACATAAGTTGCGCCTTGGGAAGAAACAAGAGGGTGTCAAGGAGCCTGCCGATGAGAAGAAACAGGATTACAGGCCCAAGGCCGCCACAGACCGGCGTTCTGCGAACCAGAAGAGTAAGAAAGGTAAGCAGTGACGGCGTCAGATCAACGTGGTCTGGTTCTTCGGCTTGTAGTTCTTCAGCCCCTGCAGCACCTCATCCTCTTCCAGCGTCCGCCTGGTCTCGATCATCGGCACCGCCAGCTCGATCTCCTTCGTCCTGCCGCCCCGGCCGAACGATTTGACTCGGGC
>JACXTO010000021.1 GCA_016919565.1 Methanomassiliicoccaceae archaeon
CACCAAATGAAGGAGATTTGTTAAGGGCGAACTTGCATTTACATGGTTGATCGAGATGACCTCAAAGGTGAATGTGCAATCGGGCATATGCGGCTTCGAGACGTCCATCGAGGCTCGCGACCTTGGCAACGGCGAGGTCGAGATAAACATCGTTTCCCAATGCAAGAGCGTGCAGACCTATGCCGAGAAGCTTCGCTCGGCTTCAATGGATGACCTGACGGACTGGCCGGGCTCAAAGGTCCTCGACCTGGCCGCCAAGACCGGCCTTACCACGACCTGCCTCATCCCCACGGCCGTGTTCAACGCCTGCTGGGTAGAGATGGGCCTGATCTCCAGGAAACTGGCGATGGACAAGGGTCCGCTCTGCATCCATTTCGTGGAATAGCTACGGGTTACGAAGAGAAGCTCGACATTATTAAATTACCACATTGGCCATCGGGGGCTCATGACCGGGAATCTCACCGCATTCCTATACAACGACGATTTCATGAAGTACTATTTCGGGCCAAGCCATCCATTCCAGCCAGGAAGGGTAAGGAAGACAAAGGAGTTGCTGGAACAGTCCGGAGTGCTCCAAGGTGCAGCCTTCCTGGAAAGGACCAAGGATGCGACCGTGAATGATCTCCGCCTGGTGCATACCCAGCGTCATATCGACTTCGTCCACAGTTCCAGCATGAGAGGGTTCGGCCTTCTGGACCAAGGGGACACACCCGCTGCCACAGGGATATATGAGGGCAGCCTGGCAGTGGTCGGAGCATCACTGAACGGTGTGGAAGGGATCATGCAAGGCCGATTCAACCACGCCTTCAATCCTGCCGGTGGCCTTCATCACGCGCGGTCCGACCGGTCCGCCGGGTTCTGCGTCTTCAACGACGTCGCGGTCGCCATGCGCGCTCTGCAACGCCGATATGACATCAAGAGGGTCGCCATGATCGACATCGATGGCCATCACGGCGACGGGACGCAGAGCGTGTTCAACGGCGAGAAGACCCTCACCATCTCAATGCACCATTACAGCGCCGGCTTCTATCCGGGAACAGGTTCCGATGGGGACGAGGGCGAGGGCGAGGGCAAAGGCTACCACATCAACATCCCATTGCCATTCCGCACCGGCGACAGCACTGCCGTCGAAGCCTACCGGGAAGTGGCCATTCCGGCCTTGGAGGCCTATCGTCCCGAGGTCATCGTGCATCAGTTCGGGGTCGACGGCCATTTCTCCGATCCATTGGTCGGGCTGGGGCTGACCACCCATGCGTACGAGGAGATCGCGCGGATGACGCACGATGCGGCGCACCGCCTCTGCAACGGCCGTTATCTCGTTCTCGGCGGCGGAGGCTACAACGAAGACGCTGTGGTGCGCTCATGGGCGATCATGTTCTGCACCATCTCCGGCCAGTATCCCAAGGACCCAGCGGTGTATCAGTCGTGGCACGACAAGACCAGCATCCCAGAGCCAGATGGCGCAAGGGGCGAGGTCAGGGGGGCAGTGGACCGGCTGAAGAGGGAAGTCCTGCCGCTCATCCATTGACCGGTTTGGCGATATAGTAAATGAAGAGAGATTGGCGCCCCGGTCGGGATTTGAACCCGAGTCGAAGCCTCGACAGGGCTTCATGATGGGCCGCTACACTACCGGGGCGCTGCCTTTCTCCAGAATAGGTAAGTCCTATATATGGCTTGAGGTTAATTCGAATTCCTTCCTGGCTTCGAGGAAAAACCGCCGATGAAAGCGGTCTTATTTCACCGGCATTCCATCGATCAATATCGCATTCTCTTTTGCCGGACGACTTGGACTCACAGTGCAATCTCTATATTTCCGGATGCATTCGAGTATCGATGGCTAATCTCGAGGACAGGAAGCTCAAGGTCGAGGACTACATGATCCACGAGGTCGTCTCAATCCCGGGGGACTTCACTGTCCAGGAGGCGATCGACAAGCTGATCCACACCGAGTTCCACGGGATGCCGGTCACCCAGAACGGCCGACTTATCGGCTTCGTCACGGCAAAGGAGCTTCTGCGCAACAGCTCGCGACCGCAGGCGAAGATCAAGGACATCATCCGCAAGGGAACGTATTCGGTCAGCCCGGACATGGACCTCGACGATGCGGCCAGGATCCTCTTCCGCTACGGCCTGCGCAACATTCCCGTCATAGACGAGCATAACATCGTCATCGGAATACTCTCGAATGTGGACGTGGTGCGATCGCATATCGAGAGGGCGACGCCCAACAAGGTGCTGATGGTGAAGACCTTCCTGGAGAAGAAGAACGGCATCTCCATCACGGTGAAGAGGCGGGTCATCCCGATCGATGAGCTTCGGCCTACCCAGAGCGAGGTGTTCGCGGACGAGCTGATCGGCCGCATGGAGGAGATCAAGCGCGGCCTGGTGGAGCCGATAATCGTGGTCCAGAAGAGCGATCACTATCTCCTGGTGGATGGTCACCATCGGATCCTCGCGGCCAAGCAGATGGGCGTGCAGCAGTTCTCGGCCGTGGTGCTGGAGCCTGACCGCGAAGTGGAGCTCGGGCTCGAGCGTTCGGCCAGGGAGATGGGCCTCCAGACCCTGGACGATGTGAAGATCATCGACAAGTCCCACCACCCTCTGGTGGAGATCACCACGCGGCTTCTCAAGGAATGAGTCAGGGGCCGATCGGCTGCGCTGGTCATTCGAAAGAGAAGAAAGAATTAACTGAAGTTTTTCAGAGCTTGCGCAGCGCTTCCAGGATGATCTTCTGCTCGGTGGCCGCGACCATGCCTATGGTCTTCACGACCGTGTCCGGGTTCAGGCTGATGGAGTCTATTCCGCACCTCACCAGGAACTCCGTGAACTCTGGGTAGACCGAGGGAGCCTGTCCGCAAATGCCGACCGTCCTGCCCTTCTTGTGCGCCACCTCGATGAGCATCTTGATCGCCCTCTTGATCGCCTCGTTGCGCTCGTCGAAGTATCCCATCTTCCCGAGGACGTCCGAATCGCGGTCGGCGCCCATGATCAGCTGGGTGAGGTCGTTCGAGCCGATGGAGAAGCCGTCGCAGACGTCCGAGAACTCCTCGGCCATGAAGACGATGACCGGCACTTCCGCCATCAGGTAGAGCTTGAAGTCGTTGTTGCGCCTCAGGCCGATATCGTTCATCATCCCGTTGATCTCCTTGACCTCATCGACGGTTCGGACGAACGGCAACATCACATGGATGTTCTTCAGGCCCATCTCCTCGCGGGCCTTCTTGACCGCCTGCAGCTCCAGCTTGAACGCCTCGCGGTATTGCGGGGACACGTATCGGGAGCAGCCGCGCCACCCGATCATAGGGTTCTGTTCCACCGGTTCGTACTTCTCCCCACCTGGCATGTCGCGATATTCGTTGGTCTTGAAGTCGCTTAGGCGGAGGATGATCGGCCTGGGGAAGAACGCCTTCCCCACGATCCCGATGCCCTCGGCGAGCTTGTCGACCAGCTCGTCGGTCTTACCTTTTTCCATCATTGCCTGGGGATGCTCGCCGATGAAGGAAGTGAAGAGGAACTCGATGCGCATCAGCCCGATCCCGGACGACGGCAGCTTCGAGTATTCCTCGGCCTTGTGAGGTATGCCCACATTGAGAAGGATCTTGGTTCCGGTGACGGGAACGGCCTGCACTGCCGCCACGCCGTG
>JACXTO010000157.1 GCA_016919565.1 Methanomassiliicoccaceae archaeon
AATGCCGACGCCTCTCGGAAGCGCTTCGCCTCCAGGCGCCTGTCGACCTCCGACCGCTCGCGCAGCGCCGCCTGCAGGTCCGGCCCTTCCAATCCAAGATCGTGATACTCCGCTTCCAGGTTCCTCAGCTGTTCCAGCACCAGGTCCGTCGCCGCCTGTCCCACCTGGTCGCTCGCCTTCTTGGCCAGCTCGTGCGCTATGCCGTGGCGGCCCAGCTTGGCATAGTTGGCCGCCTGCCTCAGCAGCTCCTGGGCGGCGATGGTCGCCACCCCGAACATCTGGGCGTCCGCCACCACCGCCTGCGCCTCGGTCATCATCTCCGATGAGCGGTCGCTCATGAGCAACGCCTGGTCCAGCTCGTTCTTCGCCAGCTCTATCGCCCGGAGCGCGTCGTACACCCTGCGCTCCTCCAGCAGCGATTCCGCTTTGGCCAGGATCTGCTGGGCGCCAATCACATCGGAGCCGCTCTCCTTGGCCTTCAGCAGCATGCCGCGGGCCTGCTCCATCTCCTTCTCCGCGCCTTTCACCAGCACATTGAGGATAGATCGCTCCGCCTCCCGTGTGGTGGCCATCACCGGAAGCCATTCCCTCCTCTCCAGCATGGCATCGGCGGAACCCATGCTCTGCTCTACCTCGGCCGCGTTGAAGCCGAGCCGCTTCGCCACCTGCATCAGGTCCCTGACCGCCGCCACCCGCTTGGGAGCGACGTATGGGGCGACCAGCGTCTCCGCTTCCACGAAGACCTTCGCCGCCACCGGGACCGCCTCCTCGTATCGGCCTTGCTCGAAGAGCCTCTTGGCCACTGCGAGCACCCCGACCACTGAGGACGCATCCAATTGGTTCGCCTCCGCCTCCTTGAGGAGCGCGGTGATCTCAAGAATGCGATCGTAGAGCCGGGTGTAGGCGGAGGTGGACCGCTCCAACGTGGTCTCGGCCTCCTTGAGAATGGAATAGCTCCGTTCCAGGTCGTTCTGGCCGAGCGCCCGGGTCGATTCCTCGGCCAATCGGTCGGCCTGCAGCACTTCCACCCCGTTCCTGCGGGCGGACGCGATCGCTCGGGAGAGCGCGGTCAGCCGGCGGGTCAGTTCGTCCTTCACTATGCTCTGGACATACTGACGCACCTCGGCTGTCAAGGTGAGCGATTCCGCTATGGCGCCACGGCGACGCAGTTCGCTCGCCCGGGCAAGCTTCTCGTTCAGCATGACGCTCTCGCAGCCGATGTCCTTGGCGATCGCCAGCAGATGCTTCGTCGTCTCCATCTGCTCCTCCAAGGCCTTCTGCTCGTCCCGGCGGACGGACTTCAGGGAGTTGGCGGCCAGCTCGTAAGCTTTGGCCGGATTGCCGTTCTTGAGCGCCTCGCTCGCCTGGTCGAGCGCGGGCTTGTGCGCGGAAAGGTCCAACGGCCCGCGATAGGCCTCGAAGGTGCGCACCGCATCTGCGATCGTCCTCTCGGCGATCTCCTTGACCTTGGCATCGACCGTGGAGATCACCTCGTCGATCGATGACTTCACTCCCGAGTAATGGTGAGATTTCACTTTGCCGACGATCTCTTCCAGGGCGGCGCTTTCCGCGGAGACGTCCGCGCCGATCCTCAGCCCCGAGGTGACGCGCATCTCCGCCCTCATGATATCCCCTCCCAGGCTGGACTGCAATGCCGAATGCACCATGTCCTGCGCCTCGTGGAGGGACCTCACCGCCGAAACGAAGTCGCGCTTGATTGTCTGCTTCCTCGAGCTCTCCAGCAGCCGCTTCGTCCCTCGGACGTCCACCTGGAGGGCGGTCGCCTCCAGCAGGAGGGATTTGGTGCGGGTCAGCTCCGCCTCCACCTCCCGGTATCCTTCTAATGACTTCTCCAGCGCCTTCTCCGCTGTGGCCACGAGCGCGGCCGCTTGCGAGAAGTCACCCTGGGCCAGCATCTGCCGGGCCTCTTGGAACTTGTCGAGGATGGCGGTGGTATCGGTGCCGGTCTTCTTGGCGATCAGCAGCCGGTCGCGCAATCCGGAGATCAGGCGGAACAGCTGTTCCATCTCCAGGTTGCCGATTTTCGATTCCAGCACGCGCCACGCGTCCAGCGATTCGATCAGCTTCTCCGAGCGGGCCAGTTCCCTGCCCTTAGCAACATCGTTCGACAGCAGGGCGATGTCCAGTCCGTACCCCTTGAGGACGGTGGCTCTCTGCTTCATGGAGTCGAACTTCAGGAACAGGCCATGGGCGATCGCCGTCCGGGCGTCCTGGTCCGCCCCCTTGAGCAGTTCGAGCGCCGACTCGAACTCCTCCGCCTCCATCGCCTTCCTGGACCTCCTGACGGTATCGTCGGACTTCACCAGGCTCTGCCCCAGCTCCGCCGCGTTCTCCGCCAGCTCGCCGTAGCGTCTGGTCCGGATCGCGAACTCCCTCTGCAGGGCCTCACGGACGGCCATCAGGCAATCGTTCAATTTGGCAATGGCATCGGCATGGTTGCCCTGGTCGAGGAAATGGCGCGATTGGGCCAAGAGGGCCTTCTCCCCACCCATGGCTATGGAGTTCCTCTCGGCCAGGAGGATCAACGATTGCGCCAAAGAGAGCCTGTCGGCCTCCTTGGCATTGGTGAAACGTTCCGAGGCGTCCCAAAGCTCCCTAGCCTTGGCCAGCGCCGGTTCCAACGCCCCGTCGTTCAGGAGCCCGCGGGCCTTCTCGGCCGAGGCGATTAGGTCACCAGGGGCGTCCTTCGTATCAAAGAGATGGAGCAGGGCGAGGCTGGAATCGATGATGGACGACACCTTCGCCTTCTTGGACAGCTCCGCCGCCTCCAGGGATTTGGCGGCCAGGCCCAACGCTTCCTTGTAGTCCTTCTGCTGGTTGGCTTGGCGGCTCTCTTGGAGCAGCTTCTCCGCCTCGGCGGTCTGGGCGTCGAAGGACTTCGCAGAGGCGATGGCTTTCTCTGACTCTGCCATCTTCTCCTCCGCCTCCTTGCGGTTGCGCGCCGCCTCCTTGGTGCGCTGCTCAAGCTGCCTGGTCAACTGCAGCTGCTTCAGGTAGTCCCCTGTCACCCGTGGTCGCCTCGTCCGGTCGCTATCATCAGTTCCAGATGCAATGCGGAACTGAGATTATATGGCAAGTAGGGCTTATAGCTTGCGCACCAGTTATCCTTTCTGCGGCCGGATCACCGTTTGAGAATATCCACGAAGGCGACCCGCTCCAAAACCAGGTCGCTGGCCCTCTCGGGACCGAGGGCGTCCATCTCTCCTTTATCCACTCCGAATCGCAGCGCCTTCTCCACGGACGCCTCGAGAACGGAATCGTCGCGCACCAGTTCGAGCGCCTTGAGCACGTCCTCAACATCGGGACCGAAGAGAACCAGCGCCAATCGCTCCATGCCCTTCCTCATCCCCATCTTCTCCTGCGCCTTGGATATCTGCCGCTCTCCGGATGCATACAGGAGGCATTCCATGGTGATAGTGTTGCAGGCGTTCCTCTGCTGGTCGAAGGAACGGAGGGCGTGCTCCACCGCGCTCTGGAGATGCTCCACACCGCAGATCAGGTCCGCGTTCAACGCCAATACCGATCCGTCCGGCAGGAGCTGCAGGCGCTCCACCGCCTTCCTCGGGTCGGAGATGTGCCCCTTGGCGCCAACGATCTGGAAATCGGACATGCTGGCCTTCGAATCACCTCGGGATATTTATTAGTTCGCCGCTCCGTTGCCCGCAGGCACCATTGCGGTCAGGGCGCTTGGCAGGCCCACGAAAACTTTATCAAAGACCATCGTCGTAGGCTGGCCAGTCACGATCGCATCTCATGGTGGAACAAATGTCATCAGACAGGGTGGAGGTCATCGCCCCGGCTACCATCGCCAACCTGGGTCCTGGGTTCGACGTGTTCGGGATCGCGCTCAAGGAGCCCTACGACGTCATCGGCGCGAGACGTGTTAGCGAGCCAGGTGTCATGGTGGTGGAAGTCGTCGGGGTCGGCGCGAACCGCGTTACCTTGGAGGCGAAGCGCAACACCGCTTCCGTCGCCGCCGCTGAGGTGCTCCGGAAGGCCAACGTGGATTTCGGCCTGGAGCTGAGCCTCAGGAAGGGGGTGCGGCCTTGCAGCGGCATGGGGTCCTCGGGCGCCTCCGCTGCCGGAGGGGCGTTCGCCGCCAACCTGCTTTTGGACAAGCCATTGCCCATGAGCGACCTGGCGATGTGCGCTGCCAAGGGGGAGCAGGCCTCCTCGGGCACGCTGCACGCTGATAACGTGGCGCCGTCATTGTACGGAGGCTTCACGATCATCCGATCTTACCATCCATTGGACGTGGTCCACGTCGTCCCACCCGCCAACTTGGGGATCGTGGCCGCCCTGCCGGACGTGATGGTGTCCACCAAGGAAGCGAGGGGATTGTTGCCGAAGAGCGTGGAGATGAGGAAGCTGGTGCATACCGTCGGCCACGCATCCTCGTTGGCCGTCGGAATGAGCCTGGGCGACGTCCCGCTCATCGGGCGCAGCGTGTCCGACGTGATCGTGGAGCCGGTCCGCGCGCCACTGGTGCCCCATCTCAAGGAGGCGGAGGAGGCGGCATTGAAGGCAGGCGCGGTGGCATCGTTCCTTGGAGGATCGGGGCCGTGCGTGGCATCCTTCTTCGACCTTTCCCTCTCGGACGGAAAAGCGATCGGAGAAGCGGTCCGCCACGTGTTCGAGTCGAAAGGGGTCAAGGTGGAAGTCTGGGTGGACGGTTGGGGCAAGGGTTGCAGGAGGGTGTGAGATGCCATACAAGGTGAAATGCTTCGAGTGCGGAAGGGAGGTCACGGACGGGCTGCTCGACAGCTGTCCTACCTGCGGCGGCCTGCTGAACGTCGAGATGGACCTCTCTCCGTTGAAGGGGAAGACTCTCAAGGACATTCGGAAAGCGCCCATGGGAGTATGGCGCTACGCCCCGTTCCTCCCGGTCGACCAGAAGAAGGCGGTGAGCCTGCTCGAGGGCGGGACGCCGCTCTACCGATGTCTAGGTTTGGGCGAGAAGCTGGGGATCAAGGACCTCAGGGTCAAGTACGAGGGCGCCAACCCGACCGGCTCGTTCAAGGACCGGGGGATGACCGTTGGCGTCTCGCGGGCGGTCGAGCTGGGCTGCAAGGTGGTAGGCTGCGCTTCCACAGGCAACACCTCAGCCTCATTGGCCGCATACGCCGCCAAGGCCGGGCTGGGCTGCGTCGTCCTCCTGCCGTCGGGCAAGGTGGCGCTGGGCAAGCTGGCCCAGGCCATGTTCTACGGGGCGAAGGTGGTCTCGATAGACGGCAACTTCGACGAGGCGCTCGACATCGTGAGGCGCCTGGCCAAGGAGGGGCACCTCTACCTGCTCAACTCCATCAATCCCTTCCGCCCGGAGGGGCAGAAGACGGTGGCGTTCGAAATACTGGATCAGCTGGACATGCAGGTGCCAGACCGGATCGTGCTGCCGGTGGGGAACGCCGCCAACATATGGGCGGTGTACAAGGCGCTCACCGAGCTCCGCGAGCTGGGCTGGATCGACCGGATGCCCCGATTGGTGGGCGTTCAGGCGTCCGGCTCCAACCCCATCTTCAGGGCGTTCGAGGAGGGGAAGCGCGACTTCCAGCCGGTGGACCACCCGGAGACAGTGGCGACCGCGATACGAATCGGCAATCCGGCCAGCGGCAGGAAGGCGCTGAAGGCGATCTACGACACCGACGGCGTCGCGGTGGAGGTGACCGACGAGGAGATCATCGCCGGGCAGAAGCTGCTCGGCCGGACCGAGGGCATCGGCGTCGAGCCTGCATCGGCCGCCTCGATAGCCGGGGTCATGAAGCTGCGACAGAGCGGGGAGATATCCGCGGACGAGCGCATCGTCTGCATCTGCACCGGCAACCTGCTGAAGGACCCGGACACTGTGATCAAGAACTCGGGCGAGATACTGAGGAGCAAGGCTGATATCGACGCGGTCATCAAGATAATCGCGCGTTGAACGCTATCCGATGGCAGTGATCTCAATCCGGAACGGTTTCATAAGTTCGATTGTGATAATTGCGACGGAGCCATTTCGCAATTCGCCATTCACTAGCAAACAGATTTATCCATTAAGATGAATGCACTTCCCCTGACATGGCATCCGCTCAGAGCGTAAAGCGTCCCAGGTATCGCACCTACGTGGACGGGTTCGACGAGAACCTCAACGGTGGCATACCTCAGGGGCACATCGTAATCTTGGCCGGTGCCGCGGGGACGATGAAGTCCTCGCTCGCCTATCATATTCTGTTCATGAACGCCAAGCGGGACGGCGTGAATGGCCTCTACATCTCCTTAGAGCAGGGCCGTCCTAGCCTGACCCGGCAGATGGAGAACCTGGGGTTGAAAGGGGAGACGCTGGGGAACCTGGAAGTGCTCGACCTGGGCGAGATCAGGCGCAAGAGCGAGGGAGCGCAGTTCATGGACACGTTCCGGTTCGCCATCAGCGAGACGAAGAAGCGTTTCAATTACGATCTATTG
>JACXTO010000158.1 GCA_016919565.1 Methanomassiliicoccaceae archaeon
GAGATGTCCTTTCCCTCGATGACCACCAGCAGGTGATAGATGAGGTCGGCCACCTCCCAGGTCTGCATCTTCTTGTCGGTGCCCTTGGCGGCCAAAGCCGTTTCACCAGCTTCCTCGATGAGCTTCTTCAGCATCTTGTCCTCGTTCTTGAACAGCGCGCTGGTGTAAGAGCCTTCGACCGGGTTCACCTTGCGGTCCTTGATGACCCGCATCAGCTCCGGGATGATCTGCGATGTCGGCCGGACGTCGCCGTGCTGGACGTCAGCGAAGCAGGAGGGCCGGTCCAGATGGCAGGCCACGCCGGTCTGGCGCACACGGACCAGCAGGCAATCGGAATCGCAGTCTGTCTGGATGGAGATGATGTCTTGGACGTTCCCGGAGGTCTCGCCCTTCATCCAGAGCTTCTGCCTCGACCGGGAGAAGAAGTACACCTTACCGGTCTCGATCATCTTGTCGTACGCCTCTTGGTTGGCGTAGGCCATCATGAGCACCTCGCTGGTGACCGAATCCTGCACGATGACAGGGATCAGCCCCTTCTCATCGAACTTCAAACCGCTCATCTAACCAGAACCCCCTTGTCAATTAGATAATCCTTGACCTGTTGTACCGTCAGCTCGCCATAGTGGAAGATGCTGGCGGCCAATGCCGCCTCCGCCCCGGTCTCTGTCAGCACTTCATAGATGTGGCGCGCGTTGCCGCATCCACCTGAGGCGATGACCGGGATCTTGACCGCGTCCGCCACCCTTGCCGTCAGCGGGATGTCGTAGCCGTCCTTGGTGCCGTCCGCGTCCATGCTGGTCAGCAGTATCTCGCCCGCGCCGAGCTCCTCCGCCCTTGCGGCCCATTCGATGGCGTCGATGTCGGTTCGCTTGCGTCCGCCATGGGTGTAGACCTTCCACGATCTTCCCTCCCTCTTGGCGTCGATGGCGACGACCACGCATTGCCGCCCGAAGTCCTCCGCCCCTTCGGATATGACCTCCGGCCTCTGCACTGCGATGGTGTTCACGCTGACCTTGTCCGCCCCGGCGTTCAAGGCAGTCCTCATGTCCTCCCTGCTCCCGATGCCACCGCCAACGGTCAGGGGGATGAATAACCGCTCCGCGGTCCTCTCCACCACGTTCATCAGCGTCTTCCGCCCTTCGACGGAGGCAGAGATGTCCAGGAAGACGATCTCGTCCGCCCCTTGCTTCTCGTAAGAGGCGGCCAATTCTGGCGGATCGCCGACATCCTTGAGGTCGACGAACTTGACGCCCTTCACGGTGATGCCGTTCTTCACGTCCAGGCAGGGAATGATCCTTTTGGTGAGCATCAGCTCTTCCTCACTTTTGGCTTGTCCTTGGTGCTGAGTATCGTGCTTCTCGGCCTTACAGCGCTCTTGAGGGCGAGCCCGAGCGCCTTTATGCTCGCCTCGACCACATGATGCGGGTCGAAGCCTCTGACCGCGACGACGTGCAGAGTCATTCCCGAGGACATGGCGAAGGAGCGCAGGAAATGGTGATAGAGCGGGTCTGGGCAATCGATATCCACGTAAGGACGATCGATAAGGTCGATGGCCACTGTGACAAGTGCGTCGTCCATTGGTACGGTCGAGGAGGCGATGCGCTCGATCGGCATCTCTCCGAGCGCCTCGGTCAGCGCCGAGCCGAGGACGATGGCCACGTCCTCGATCAGGTGGTGCTCGTTATCGCCGGTCGCTTTGAGCTTGATGTCGAAGGAGGCGTACTTGGAGAGCGATTCCAGCATGTGGGTGAGGAATTGGTCCTCCAGGTCCAACTGATTCTTGCCGCTCCCGTCCAGCTCGATGCTCACCTCGATATCGGTCTCCTTCGTCTTCCTTTGCACAAGCGCCTTCCTGCTCATTTCGGCTTCCTCCACAGGTCCGCGGGGTTCAGTTTGCCGGTGTAGAGGGCGATTCCAGCCACCGCGCATTTCACCCCGATCGACCCCAATGCCTTTACGTCCTCGAGGTTCTTGATTCCTCCGGACGCGATGACCTCGTGGGGGCATCTCTCCACGAAGCTCTTGACCGCTCGGACGTTTATGCCCTGGGCCAGTCCTTCCACGTCCACGTCGGTGTGCAGCACCGCCGCCAGAGGAATGTCCTTGATCATCGAGAATATCTGCTCCAGCGTCAGCCGGGACGATTCCTGCCAGCCCTTGACCTGGACCTCTCCCCTGGCCACGTCCAGGGCGAGCACCACCTTCTGGGGGTGATCGGTGCATATGTCCCTCAGCCAGTTGATGTCCATTATCGCCTTGGTGCCGACAATGACCCGGTGCGCCCCCCATTCCAGATACTGGTTGACCATGGCGGTGGAGCGTATGCCTCCCCCCACTTGGATGGGGACCTTGATAGTCTCCAGCATGCGCTTGATGGTGCTCGGGTTCCCCCCCTTGCCGAGGGCGCCATCGAGATCGATGACGTGGATCATCGGTGCGCCCATGCGCTCCCAGTCCTTGGCCACCTCCAACGGGTTCGGGAGGACGATCTGCTCGGTGCCTGGCTTGCCACCGACCAATTGCACCACCTTCCCGTCCAGTATGTCCACTGCCGGCAGGACGATCAAGCCCAGTCCTCCGCGAACCTAACGAAGTTCTTCAGGAACCTGAGCCCGGAGGCCGACGATTTCTCTGGATGGAATTGAGTCCCATAGGTGTTGCCCTTGAGGAACAGCGTCGGGACCTTGCCGAAGTAGTCCGTCGTCCCGATCACGATGTCCTCGGTCGGGCTTCCATGATATGAGTGAGCGAAATAGAAGTAGGGCGAATCGATCCCCTCGAGGATGCTGTTCTCCCCGTCGACGCGGTTCCAGCCCATGTGCGGCACCCGGTCCGCCTTGAGGCGGATGACCTCTCCTTGGTAGAACCCAAGCCCTCTGGTCTTCCCCTCCTCGCTGCCGTTGAACAGGATCTGGGCGCCGATGCATATCCCCAGGCAGGGGACCGCGTCCTCCAGCCTCCTGACTAGCTTCTTCTTGATCGGCTGCAGCTTCTCCATCGTCTTGTCGAAGGCGCCCACGCCAGGGAAGACGATGCACTCCGCCTCCAGCAGCTCGCTCATCTCCTCCACGATGTAGGGCTTGGCGCCGCAGAGCTCCAGCGCCTTTCGGATGGAGTGCAGGTTTCCGACCCCGTAGTCCGCGATCGCCATTCTCACCGGCATTGGCTCAGCACCTCCTCCAATTTGGATAGTAACGTCTCGTTCATCTCC
>JACXTO010000159.1 GCA_016919565.1 Methanomassiliicoccaceae archaeon
AGGCGTGGTGCAGGCGGATGAAGCTGGTCCCAAACTTCCTGGAAATCTCGATAAGGAAGGGGCTCAAGATCGCCGCCCAGGCCAGGAAATAAAAGCCAGACAGTGCAAGCATCCTACCGGCGAAATCCAGAGGGTCGATGTTGCCGTCCAGTATCACATAGATGGGAATGATGGCGTAGACTGCGATGATCAGGGCGACGAAGTAATTGCCTGCAGGCTTCATCGTCATGGCATTCGAGCTTATGGCTATTAAAGGTTCATTCGGGCGGCTTAGCACCCGAAGTCTAGACACCCGGAACCTCAACCGGCCTTTGCATCTCCGATGTTGCGGGACATCAGGTAGCCGCTGTAGGTCAGGAGCCAGATGATGGGCGGATAGACGATAACCCTCTCCATCCCTCCAGGCCCGAGCGCACCGTTCATTTCGTTGATATGCAGTCCCAGGCCTATCAGCCCGATCACGCCCGCCAGCGCCGATATGAGGCGCATCGGTCCCCGGACCTTTGTGGCGACCGCTATCGCCAGGAGGTTGATCGAAACGAAGCTGATGAGGGCGAAGAGGCCGTGGATGGCGGAGTTCAGGTCAAAGAGGCCGACACCGATTACGCCTATTCCGACCGCCAGATAGAGGGCCGTCACCAAGCGTGCCGGTGAGGCCCGGTGGAGAATGAGGCCGGAGGCGATCATCAGCGCCCCCAATATCAGGAGCGAGAGGTTGAAGAGGAGCGCCGTCTCCGGAATGATGCCCAGGTCGCTTATCGGTTGCTCGTGGATGTCGTAGCCAGGTGCGAGGGTCTCGCCGAACGTCACGGATGCCAGGAACATGGCCGCGCCGATGAACATCAGCGTGCCTGCCAGTACCCGGGCGTCCAGCGATCTGCCTAGGAGATTCATGCCGCCCCAATACTCTTCTTGTTCATGAGCCTTTCTCGAGGTCTCAGCAACAGAAATGGTAAATCATCGGCTGTCTTGCCGACCTTGGTTCCATGGTTGTAAAACCGACCTGAATTCGAAATTATGGCTATTGACACCTGCCAATTCTTGCCGTCATGGCATCCTTCATAGGGACTGTGAAGAAGAATGTGGCCCCCTTCCCCTCCTCCGATTCCACCCAGACGCGTCCACAATGCCGCTCGACGATCTTCTTGACTATGGCCAGTCCGACCCCCGTTCCCGGATACTCTGTCCGGCCGTGCAGTCGTTGGAACATCTGGAATAGCTTACCCGCGTTCTCCATGTTCAGGCCGATCCCGTTGTCCTTGACCGAGAATATCCATTCGCCATTCCCCGACGTTACGGAGATGCGCACCTTAGGCCGCTCCGGGCCATGGAACTTTATCGCATTCCCAACCAGGTTCTGCATCACCTGCACCATCTGCGACTCGTCTGCGAGGATGGTCGGAAGCGTATCGACGACGATCTCGGCGTCGTTTTCCTCTATGGGTTGCTTCAGGATCATGAGCGTCTCGGCTACCACCCCGTTCATAGGAGTGGGGGTCGGTTCCTTGCCTCTTGTGTCTACCCTTGAATACTCCAAGAGGTCGTCGATCAGGTCCCGCATGCGCTGCCCACCGTCCACTGCGTAGTGGATGTACATCTGCGCGGTCTGGTCGAGGCCTTCCTTGTACTTCCGTTCCAGTAGCGAAAGGTAGTTGACGACCATGCGGAGCGGCTCCTGCATGTCGTGCGATGCGACGTAGGCGAACTGCTGCAGCTCGGCATTGGACCGTGCCAGTTCCTCGGTTCGCTGCTTGAGGTGCTCCTCGGTCAGCTTGAGGTCCGTGATGTCCTGCACGGTCCCCAGGGCACTCAGGAGCACTCCTTCGGAATTGACCTCCATCTCCGCCTTCTCGCGCACCCATTTGACCTCGCCATTCACAAGGATCCTGTGCTCGATGTCGTAAGGCTCTCCGCGGAGCGCCGCGGCCCACTTCTTGTCCACCGTATCCCGATCGTCGGGATGGATGGCTCCTATGAAAAGGCCATAGGTCATTGGGGTGCCCTTCGGGATCCCGAAGATGCGGTGGGTCTCGTCCGACCATTTGAGTTCCCCATTCGCGCTGATCCGCCAGCTTCCGGTCGTGGCCACGGATTGGGCCTGCTTCAGGTCCGCCCGGCTCTCCCGCAGCAATTTCTCCGCCCGCTTCCTCTGGAACGCCTCGACGATCGTCGGTGCGATCTCCTCAATGGCCCGACCGTCCACCTCGGAGTACCCTCCCTCGTTATTGGCGACGGCGATCATGCCCACGATTCTGCCCTTATATTTCAGGGGGACGCCGAGGAACGACGTCAGAGATGGATGCCCTGAAGGCAGTCCGGAGCTGTTCGGGTGCGATGACGGGTCGTTGGCTATGAGCGGCTCTCCTTCCATCAGCACCTTTCCATTGAGACCATGCGCCTTGAACCCGATCTTAACTTTGCATCCTCTGGCCGGTTTGAGAATGGAGCAAGTCTCCAATCCTGCCTTGCTTATGGAGATGGCATCCATTTTCCCCTCGCGATCGAGCTCGCCGATGAACCCGAACTTGCTATGGGTCAGCTCCTCGGCCACGGCCAGGCAAACCGCCCCGAGTTCCTCCTCCGTCCGGCTGGTGACCGCCTCCCGCAATATCCTATTGATCCCCGCCAATGTCTGGCTGTTCCTCTGCACCTTAGCCTCCGACTGACTGAGCTCGCTGACATTGAGGAACACCCGCCTCCGATAGGCATGAAGCTGCATGGAGCTGGAAGCGGCGATGATATTGGCCATTCCGATGACGATGAGTATGGTGAACAGCATCTCCACCGAGGGCTGGAAGATCGAGACGATGATCAGCACCTCACCGACCGAGGCTGCGGTGGCCAGGACGATCTGGGTGACGTACTTGTTGGGTATGACCAGATACAGGAGGAAGACCGCTATCGCGACAACCGATATGTGAACGAATAGGCTGTCCTGGCGGGTGAAGTCCACCAGCAGGTTGGATGCGACGAAGACCATCGCCCAGATTCCGATCGACAGGTGGTAGGTGCGGTAATCCTTCAACCGGCTCATGAAGATGATCTGCAGGATGCTGTAGATTATCAGGCCTATCCTGTATATGGCAAGCCAGATGAATTCCTGCGTGGCCCCGAATGACTGATAGTCGTTGAAGATGAAGCTGGCCACCAGCACCATGATGAGCAGCACGCCGATACTGGCCTGCCTGACATCGTTTGGGAGGTTATACTGATGAAAACTAACCTCCTGTTCTTCCGTAAGTCCAAACGACAAGCTCTTCGTCACCATGTCGACCCCAGGACCAGCTCTGTCTCCTGCCAGCGCGGGTCATGTCAACCGATTCGGATGTGGGTTTATTGGGCGTTCTTTGTACTTAAGTGATGCCACTCCTGACATGCGAAAAAGAGCCCTGTTCTGACTCGAATGCGTACGATGACATCGGATCGCGTCGCCTGATCCCCTACCTGCCAAATACGCGAATTCCGACCTGGCTCAGAAAGAAAAAAGGCGATCTTCCCAATTCGCCACTCTCGAGCCCCTACCCTTACCAATTATCGCATGGCTTTCGCGCCGCAGAAGGCGACCGTGCGATTCTACCCCTCCTGGATATTTATCATTGAGATAGCCGCCGATCTTCAATGTGCGCCAATATGGGATGTTCAGGTCCACTCCCCTCTTCGTCGCCTCCTCGACCGCATTGGCGGCTGTCATTACGAAGATGCCTGAGGTGAGGGTGCAGCAAGCCCGGACGCCGTGCCGCTTGGCTATCTCCTTGACGATATCAGCCAGTGTGGTCAGCATGCCCTCAGGAACTAGCTTCATCAACTCGACGACCTCGCTGGGGTTGACGAGGACCACATCGTCCCCTGCCTCCGCGCCCAGCTTATGCAGTGTCCTATAGCAGGGGAATCCCTCTTCCAGCCTCAGGACCTTGGGGTAGCCCTGCTTATCGACCAGCTTCTCCTCCCAGGTCTTCCTGCAATAGCCCATGTTCAATCGAGCGGGAATCCAGCTAGAATTAGCGCTTCCCTGTTCCCTCGCACAAATTCTTCATCGCTGCATTCATGAGGTCTAGGCCTTTCTGCTGGTCGCGGGCCAATCCTCCGATCATCGGCGACAGTGCGCCAGTGAACTCCACGCTCTGGAAGGCTCGGGTCTTGCTCCCACCCATTGCCTCGAACTTGAACAAGTGGGTTGATCTCAGCATGCCTTTGATGACCGGTCCGCTCATAAGTATCTCCTGGTTCGGCTGGACTTTGATAACTTCTGATATGAAGTTGGTGTCCTTCCGTCCAGGCGCCTTGACAGTGACGGCGATTTTGCTTCCGACGTTGGACCCGCCTTCCAAGCGAGTTATCCAGGGATTCCATTTTGGATACGACTTGAAGTCGGTCACCACCTGCCACACGCGCTCTACTGGCGCATCGATGTCCACGCTCCCCCTGATTTCCCTCATGAGGAAAAAGAGTCCGAGGTGGCTATTTATTCATTGCTGAGAATTGGGAAAGATCCTTTACGATTGCTAAGTCAAGGCTCACATCCAGTCTATTCGCATGAAATAAGAAGAGGGAACATTTCAAGAACGTTTTAAATGATAAGTTGCTGATATGCCCAGCAATGCCTGCGCTCGAAGTCCGCTCTCTGAGCAAGCATTTCGGCGATGTCAAGGCAGTCAAGGACATATCGTTCTCCGTGAACCAGGGGGAATTCTTCGGCCTCCTCGGACCTAATGGGGCGGGGAAGACAACCACCATCAGGATGATCATCGGCGTCCTCAAGCCCGACGCAGGCAGCGTGCTGATCGAGGGTGTCGACCTCGGCAAGAACTACTTCGAAGCGAAATCGAAGATCGGGGCGATCCCGGAAGTGGGCAACATCTATCCAGATCTCAGCGCTCGGGAGAACATTGACCTCGTCGGCCGGTTCTATGGGCTCTCCAAATCACTCAGGCAGGAGAGAGCGGAGAAACTGCTTTCCGACCTGGGCCTGAAGGACCGCGGCGACGACCTGGCCCGCAAGTTCTCCAAGGGGATGAGGCAGCGCGTGAGCATCGCCTGCGCCCTAGTGAACGAGCCGCCGATCCTCATACTGGACGAGCCGACCGAGGGGCTCGACGTCATGAGCCGGAGATTGATCATCGACAAGGTCAAGGAGATGAACCAGAAAGGCTCGACGGTAATACTTACAACTCACAACATCGAGGAGGCGAACCGGCTCTGCCAAAGGGTCTGCATCATCAACAAGGGAGCGATCGTCGCCATCGATTCGCCGGAGCGGCTCCGCAGGACCGCGGAGAAGATGCAGATCGTCGAGGTCGGCTTCAACAAGAAGATCGATGCCGCCTGGTTCAGCTCTGAGCTGATCACCCGCTTGGTGCAGTGCGGGGAGAAATGGCAATTCTATACCGAGGACCCGGACAAGGCAATCGATCACATAGTCAAGGTCAAGGACAGGATGGACCTGAAGATAACTTCCATAGGAACATCTGGTCCGACGCTGGAGGACGTGTTCGTCAAGCTTTGCGAGGTGCCCTGATGGACTGGAACCGGTATTTCCGCGCCGTCACCGTCGTCGCAAGGAAGGACATCCGCATCTACTATCGCAAAGCACCGGTGTTCATCTTCGGCCTCATCCTGCCGACCTTCTTGTTCTTCGCGTTCTTCGTCGGCCGTGAGCTGGACATTCACAAGTACTTCCCAGGGTTCCTGGCGATGTCGCTGTTCTTCACATCCTCGTCGGTCGGACCGCTGATCGTCCCCTGGGAGAAGCAGCAGGGCACCTTCGAGCGCCTCCTCTCCTACCCGGTGAGCATCGGCACCATCGTGCTCGGCGACATGATCGCTGGCGCTCTCTTCG
>JACXTO010000160.1 GCA_016919565.1 Methanomassiliicoccaceae archaeon
CAGGCCATAGAATGAGGTGTCGAGCTTGCCCCGGAAACGGCGGAGGTTGAGCACCACCAGCTTGATCATCTCCTCAAGAACGGCGAAAAGGAGGGCGAACAGGATGAAGGACATGTCGAACGATGATTGCACGGCGTACACCACCACGCCGATCACCAGCCCGATCGCTAGATAGGTGAAGACCACACGGTCGTCGAAGAACGGTCGCTTCACCTTGGGGTGGGTGTAGTCGCGAAGGGACCAGTACATCAGCAACAGGGCGGGCGCGATGCCGACGGCCGCAGCGATGAACATGTCATTATTCATGGACCGCGTTCGATGAATCCGTTGAGATATTTAACTTTGCGTTTTCGTCCCCGGTTCGCTGGATACGAGCTTATCGTAATAATGGGCCACGACGCAGACCTCGGCGCACTTGCCGCACTGGTCGCAGCGCCCCTCGTCCACCACCGGCCCGTACTTGATGGTGATGGCGCCCTTGCGGCAGTTCTTCACGCAGATGCCGCACATGGTGCACATCTGCGCCCGGAGGAACGCCTTCACGCCTGCTTCGAACATCCGTTCCGCCTTCTCCTTCGTCTCCGCGGTCGCCACCACCTGGCCTCCGCCAAAGACCTTCACCGTTCCACGATTGGACTTGGTGAGGGCGATCTCGAACTCCGGCGAGAATCGGGTGCTTCCCACGGTCCGCAAGACCTCCGCCACCCGACCGAAAGGACGCTGCACCGGGGTGGCGATCACTCCCTCGATGGAATAGCCGCCGGTGAGGCAGGGGCTGACGCCCCTGGTCATCCTCAGCCTGAGCCGGTCGGAGCGCTGCCGGGGCACCTTGAGGCGGATCTCCTCGGCCAGCTTGCGCATCTTCGGGGGCAGCACCTTCCAGCGCCAGAATCCATAGCGGACGAAGTCATGATCGGAGCCGGCCGCGATAGACCAGCGGTCGAGATGCTCCATCCATTGCTTGTGAAGCTCGGGGTGGATGCGGGAGGTGGTCTTCCATTCGCTCGCCAGGCAAGCGGGGCAGAGATAGCAGCCGATCCGCTCGAAATCCTCCTCGTACAGGGGATTGTAGTCCAGGCCGCTCCACCAGATGTAGCCCCAGACCTCCACCGCCCGCCATCCGCGGATGGGGTTCAGTATCGTCTGATTGGGCACGAAGGGATTGCTCTCAACGAAACCGATGTCCGACCTGGCGAACGACTCCAGGGCGCGATTCCCCTCGATGGTGATGGTCCCCTCGGCGAAGTTGCGCTCTATCATCTCGGTGAGGGGCGCAAGCTTGCAGACCTTGCAGCACCAGCGGAAGTCCTTGGCCGGCGGCCCGAAGGAATCGACCTGCTCCCAGAACGATTTGCCAGCGTCAGCTACCAGAAGCTTCAGGCCATGCTTGCGGGCGAACCCGTGGACGTAGCTTACCGTCTCAGGGAATTCTAGGCCGGTGTTGACGAAGAGGAGCGTGACTCCTTTCAGTGCCTTCTGGGCGATGCCGAAGCAGGCCAATGAGTCCTTTCCTCCGCTGAAGGAAAGGGTGACGGGCAGCTTGCGGCTGGAGGTGAACGATTTCACATCGCTCACCGCCTTCGACTCCAGCCTGATGAAATGTTTCCGGTTCGCGTTCACGAAGCGGGTCAGTGGGGCTGAGCGGGGCACCCAGCGCTCGCCCATCTTCTCCACGTCCCTGATGTGGATCGCCTTCTCGGCGGTCTTGATCTGGTCGGATGGGACCTTGGCATCGGCCGAACTGAGAAGATTGCCGAGGATAGCGATCAGCGGATCGCCCGCATGGAAATGCCCGCGGACCTCGAGCACCTCGCTTCCGTCGAGGCTCTTGCCCTTCAGATGCCCAGATTGGGGCTTAATTATCACGACGTTCTTCTTGGCCTCCGTGCCTATCAGGCGGGCGCCCTCGATCTTCAGGTCGAGCATGAAGTCGTCCCTCTTCAGGTCGAATCGCAGCGTCCCGATGACCTGACCGCCGACCACGATCTCGTCGGTCCGGTCCTCGCCGGCGACCTTGTTGAAGAATATCGTCTTGTTCTTCAGAACGCTGGACGCATGGAAATTCCTCTCGAACAGATGGGATACCAGGTCGATGCCCTTCTGCATGGCCGGCCTGAGGTCGCCGGGCGATGAGACCATGAAGGCGCGACCAGCCCCCTCGCACTCGTCGCACTTGTCGCCGAGTATGAGGGTGCCGCAGTTGTCGCACCATTTGAACTGAACCTTGCCGTGATGATACCTTGGCATATGCTCACCCATGAAGGCTTTCTGTACTTCAAGCTATCCCGTGATAGGCTGAGAAGGCTGGCCTCTGATGGCCAGGCGATGTCAGTTTCGAGGAATGTGGTATCACGATCGAATCGTTCTGGGGGTGGTCGTTGCGTCTTCGTGAGATAGGCCGCATTCAAAGATAGTGCTAAATAGCGCCCTCCGCAATCAGGCCGAAAAGCGATGAGGCCACAGATGTACGACGAGATGGGCGCGCTCTACCTCCCTCCCGGGGCTGGAAGGATTCGTTTCAGCCGAAAGGAGGTTGTGCAGATGCTCATCGCGGTGGCGGCGCTCTCCTTCGCCTTCTTCATGATAATGATCCCCGCGAACGCGAGCACTTACGCCTTGACATATTACGCGGTGGTCTCGACGATCGCGGTGATAACCGGCTTCCTGATGCACGAGATCGCGCACAAGTTCATGGCGCAGAGGTATGGCGCCTGGGCGGAGTTCCGCATCTTCCCCCTGGGACTGCTCATGGCGGTCGTCTTCTCGTTCATGGGATTCGTTTTCGCCGCGCCCGGCGCGGTGTACATCAACGGCAGGCTGACGCGCCAGCAGAACGGGCTGGTCAGCCTTGCGGGCCCTGCCCTCAATCTGTCCCTGGGAGCGGTGATGATGTTCGTCGGGGTAACGCTGCCGCTGACCGACCTCACCTTCGCCATCTACCTCATCGGCAGGATCAGCATCTTCCTGGCGCTCTTCAACCTACTCCCGATACCTCCGCTGGACGGCTACAAGGTGGCCACCTGGAACATCGGCGTTTACGTGCTGGTCATGG
Source organism: Methanomassiliicoccaceae archaeon (assembly GCA_016919565.1). Classification (GTDB taxonomy): domain Archaea; phylum Thermoplasmatota; class Thermoplasmata; order Methanomassiliicoccales; family UBA472; genus FEN-33. The sequence continues at coordinate 3,053 of JACXTO010000160.1, forward strand.
GAGCGACGGTGGTGCTGTTCCTGTTCAGCATGGGGATAATCTGAGCCTCACTCCGAGTACTTGTCACAGGGGTATCGCAGCATGCACAATATGCTGCCCTCCCATTGGGCGATCTTGCCAGGGTTTAGGATGTTGTTCGGGTCCATCGCCTGCTTGATGACGATCATCGTCTCCCAGGCCGTGGGGCGTTCCCTCTTGAAGTAGGGCGCCTTGGATATTCCCACGCCATGCTCCCCGGTCACCGTTCCGCCTAGAGCGATCACTGTGTCGAATATCTCGCTCACAGCCTTCTCGCCGCGCTGCCAGTAGTCCTCCGATGTCGGGTCGAGCAGCATCTTGGTGTGCAGGTTGCCGTCGCCCGCGTGCCCGTAGGTCCCGACGATGACGCCATTCCTTTCAGCTATCTTGTGGAATGCGACGACCGCCTCCGGTATCCTCGATATCGGAACCGCCATGTCGTCCGCCAGCGAGACCGATACGAAGCCCGCCCCGAAGCGCGAGAGAGAGGACATGATGCTCTTGCGACCGTAGGTCCACTTGGCCATCTGCTTGGTATCTGAAGAGAATTCCACGCTCACCGCCCCGACCTCGTTGCAGATGCCCTGGACCACCTTCGACTCCTCCTCGACCGCCGCAGGCTCTCCGTCCACCTCGATCATGCACAGAGCCTCCACGTCCGGGAAGCCGGCCTTGACTGTCTTGTTGACCGCTTTGATGCAGGTCGAGTCCATTATCTCAATGGCGGATGGGATAAGTGGCTTGGCGATTATCTTGGAGACGCATTTCCCGGCCCGCTCCAGCGTGTCGAAGCCGGCCACGATCATGGCAGCCTTCTTCGCCTTCGGGGTGATACGAAGCGTCAGCTCGGTGATTATCCCCAGCGTCCCTTCGCTGCCGACGAAAAGACGCTCCAATTGATAGCCAGAGGAGTTCTTCAGCGTCCTCGTGCCCACTCGGATGATCTTGCCGCTGGCAAGCACGACCTCCAGACCTAGTACGTAGTCGCGGATGGCTCCGTACTTGATCGCCCGCATCCCTGAGGCGTTGGTGGCGACCATGCCGCCCATGGTGCAGGCCTCGCCGCTTCCTGGCGCCGTCGGTATGGAGAACTTGAATGGCGCCAAGGCATCCATGAGCCGATCATAGATCACTCCGGGCTCGACCACGCAGTAGAGGTCCTCGACCCGTATCTCCTTGATGCGGTTCATGCGGGTCATGTCCAGGACGATCCCACCCTCGAGAGGCACGGCGCTGCCGCACAGGCCAGTACCTCCGCCCCGAGCCAGGATGGGAACGCGTCGTTCGTTGGCCAGGCGCACAATGGCGGACACCTGCTCGGTGCTCCTCGGCTGCACCACGATCTCCGGTGATCGATGATGGATGGAGGCGTCGAACCCGTAGGTGTAGAGATCGGCCACCAGAGTGGAACAGTTCTCCTCGCCAGCTATGCCCTTGATCGCCTGAATCGTGTCCGCATCCATGATTTGAGACCGACATCAAATCCCATCCAAAGTAATAAACCGTGTCATCCGAACAGCTTGTTCGTCGGATGAGAACATCCTCCGAATCCCGACCCAGCTCAGGAACATATATAAGCCTGGATTCTGAATAGCGTTCCAATCGAAAGAACTGTGATTTCATGGAAGATGGCCCAACGGAATCCGAAGATGGTGATAGTAGTGAACGTCGGCCCGAAACGCGGGCCACCGAGATGAACACCAGGGGAATGCGGAGCTCCTTTTCCAGCGCGATCTGCATTGCCCGTCGCCGAATGGCAACGTCGCCCAGGGGGGCGTGTCCGAGTTGAGGGAGAAGCGGGACCGCTTCCTCAGGCAAGATGAGATCGTCACCCTCAACCTGGAGGACAGCACGCACGTCGTTAGCGAGAACCACTTCTACAAGAGCGAGGGCTATTACGCGCTGGTGAAGAACGAGATCAGCGGCATCAACACACTGCCTCGGAGCGCGGACGTCATCGACGCCTACATCGTACCGATATGCCTGGAGAAGGCCAAGCTGGCCGGGATCGACGTAAGCGAATGGGAGGTCTCCTATTCCTACGTGACAGCTCCATGCATAATCTACGGGCTGAACTATTTCGCCACCCCGGGAGAGTTCACCATCGCCCGAGAGGCAGAGCAGGCCAGGGAGATCATCAAGCACGTCACGAACAACGGCAAGTATCCCTTCTGCTATCAGAGCCTGAAGCCTGGCGAGGAGGTCCGAACGGCGAACATGGTCTTCGGGAAGACCGCCAACGCCAAGGACGCCGGGCTCCCAGTCCTCGCAAAGCAAGTCTACGATGAATTCAAGATCCCGCTGGCGAGCATGACCTACATCGCTTCCGGCGACAGGTGCAAGCTCTCTTCGCTCGGTCCAGTGAGGTACACAAAGCTGACCAAGGACGAGAAGACGCTGCTCGGCGGCTACCTGAACCGCAAATGGGACTCGTTCGAGGAGGGAAGCTGATGTCCAACCTGGGCATATTCGTGAACCGGCAGACGGTGAGCAACGCCGAGCAACTGCAGGCGCTCATCAAATGCCGCGATGCAGCGGAGGAGCTGGGCCACAGCGCCGATTTCATCTTCCCGTCCGAGATAAAGCGCATCCTGAAGTCGGACGGCATATTCATCCGCCACAACACCGACCCGATGAACGTTGCCTTCGTCGCCGCCAAGATGGCGGCGCTGCACAACATCCCGGTCATCGACGACCCTTCCTCCATCCAGATCTGCGCCGACAAGATCAACATGTACTACCATCTGATGAAGAACAACGTCTCCATCCCGAGGACGGAGTTCCTCAGCCGGAAGGACATCACCGAGGCGAGGGGGCAGCAGCTCCTGGACGAATGGGGCACGCCGTTGGTGCTGAAGGAACCGAGCACCTGCTTCTCCGCCAGGGTGGAGAAGTCCAAGGACGCCAAGGAGTTCGTGCACATCGGGCGGCGTTTCAGCCACATGTCCGACTGGATCGTGGCCCAGGAGTTCATCCGCTCCCGCTACGACTGGCGCATTGGAGTGCTCGGAGGGCAGCTGCTCTACGCCTGCAAGTACATCATCCCGCAGGACTCGTTCAAGATCCAGGCGCAGGTCGAAGGTCATCTGGTCTATTGCCAGACCGAGAGCGTCCCGATGGAGAGTATACCAGCGGCGGTCCTGGAGACCGGCCTGAAGGCGGGCCGCTCGATCGGCAACGGCCTTTACGGTGTCGACTTGAAGGAGTGCGATGGCAAGGTGTACGTCATCGAAGTGAACGACAATCCGTCGCTGGAGAGCGGAGAGGACAGCTGCTACCCGGACATCTACCACAAGATCGTCAAGCGGCTGCTCGAGTGCAACTGACCTACTCGCCTTTCATCTCTTCCCAGTCCGACCTCAGCACCGACATCATGATGTCGTCGGTGAACGCCCCGCCCTTGAAGCGGTGATGGCGGAACTTGCCCTCGATGCGGAAGCCACACTTCAGATAGCAGCGCTGCGCCCGCAAATTGCTCTCCTCGCAGAAGAGGCCGACCCGCTCCAGGTTGAGCTCCTCGAACATGTACTTGAGCAGCAACGTGATGGCGTCGGTTCCGAACCCTCGGCTCCAGTAGTCCTTTTCTCCGATCATCACTCCGATCTCGGCCCTGCGGTCCGTCCAATCGATGTGCATTATGCCGATGTTGCCGATCAGCTTGCCCTCGTGGGTCTCGATGCAGAACACCGGGTCTTGGCGATCGAGCAGGCCGGCGTACCACCGCTCTTCCTCCTCCAGGCTCATCGGCGGTCCCCGCAGCAGGAATCGCGTCGCCTCCGGGTCATTGAACCACCTGACGAAGGTGGGAAGGTCGCCCCTCTCCGGGGCCCGCAGGCGCACAAGCTTTCCATGGAGCATCTCAGCTCCCCCGGAATTCCGAATCGAGGATGCTCATGAGCACCGCGTCCCTCCACGCCGCTTTGTGATAGTGATCGTGCCGCGACCTCCCTTCCTCCTTGAAGCCGCATTTCCGATAGCAGGAGATTGCGCGGTCGTTGTACTCGGCCACCCGCAGCCAGATCCTGTGAAGGTTCTTCGCATTGAAGGCGTGATCGAGCAGCACCCTGATGGCGTCATCCCCCAGCCCTTTGTCCCATTGGCCGACCTCGCCGATGATTATCCGAAGTTCGGCGGAGGCGTTGCGCTGGTCGATGTTCGCCAGCCCGACGATGCCGATCACCTCGCCTCCCTCCTTCCTGACGATCATGAAGTACTGCGACTTGCGGTCCTGGAGCATCCTCTCCACGATCGCCTTCTCCTCCTCCATGGAAACGCAGAAGAAGCCGTGGCCGGACCCGAGGTCCTCCAGGACCCGCTGGTCGTTGAACCAGCGATAGAGCAACCAGACGTCCTGGGACTCCATCAGCCTCAACCCGACCTTCCTGCCCTCGATCATCGCCCTTCAATTCCCCAGGCCGGATAAAATGCTTGCGAACCGTCGGATGATAATCCCTCTCAAAAGATTTTAAAGCGCAACATGCTATGCCGTGGCATGGACCTCAAGATCGTTATCCTCGGGCCTCCTGGCTCCGGGAAAGGGACTCAGACCGAGAGGCTGTGCGCCGAGCTCCATTTCACCAAGATATCCACCGGGGACCTGTTACGCGAGGCGGTCCGCGCAGGGACGCCTTTGGGCCTGAAGGCCAAGGGGTACATGGACGCGGGCAAGCTGACCCCTAACGACCTGGTGATGGACCTGATCAGGGAGAAGATAAAGCACGTCAAGGGCGGCGTCATCCTGGACGGGTTCCCGCGCAACCTTGAGCAGGCCGAGATGCTGGACAAGATCACCAAGGTCGACATGGCCATCGACCTGGTGGTGAACGAGGACAAGCTGGTCAAGCGCTTGACCCTGCGCCGCACCTGCAGGGATTGCAATGCGGTCTTCCATCTGGAGTTCAACCCGCCCAAGGTCGCCGGCAAATGCGACAAGTGCAGCGGAGAATTATTCCAGAGGTCCGACGACACCGAGAAGACGGTGCGCGAGCGTCTGCGGGTTTACAGGGAATCGACGCTTCCCCTTACCGAGTACTACGCCAAGAAGGGCATCCTGAAGAGGATCGAGGGCGAGGGGGACATCGGCGAGATCTACCAACGCATCGTCAAGGCGATCAGATCCAAATGAGCCATTTCGCATTGATCGCTGCATTCATCCAACCCATTAGGCCCATAAGGAAAGGATTAAGAATGGGTAGCATTTTTGGGAGGATGCTAGCCCCGTAGTGTAGCGGTCAATCATGCGGGACTCTGGATCCTGCGACGGCAGTTCGAATCTGCCCGGGGCTACCATTTCCTCTTCAATATTTTTTCCTTGAATGATGAGCTCGGAATCTAGCGACGTCAACAACCTTAATTAAAGAAACCCCGGTTCCTGTTGAAAGGTGAACGATATCATCGCACGCGAGAAAGTCCTGGCAAACTTGCAAAGATACCGACCGGAAGACGTCGTGATCGGGGTGCTTGGGTCCCATTCCGCCTTGGACGTGTGCGATGGAGCGATCGACGAAGGGTTCAAGAGCCTAGTGGTCTGCGAGCAGGGCCGCGACAAGCCCTATTCGAACTACTTCCGGGCCCATCGCGGTCCCGACGGCCAGATCAGAAGGGGCATCGTCGACGACGTGATAATGCTGAAGAAGTTCAAGAACATAATGAATTCCGATATCCAGGAACAGCTGATCTCCAAGAGCGCCCTCTTCGTCCCCAACCGCTCTTTCACCTCCTACTGCGGCATGGACGCCGTCGAGAACGATTTCCAGGTGCCCATGGTCGGGAGCAGGAATATGCTGCGCAGCGAGGACCGGGGCGGGCCTCGGGATTACTACTGGCTGCTGGAGCAGGCCGGACTGCCGTTCCCCAAGAAGGTGCTGGACCCGCATGACATCGACAAGCTCACCATCGTCAAGCTGCATCACAAGGTGAAGAAGCTGGAAAGGGGTTTCTTCACCGCCTCCTCGTTCGAGGAGTACGAGAAGAAGTCGAACCAGCTCATCACTCAGGGCGTGATCGAGGCCGATTCGCTGACCGACGCCAGAATGGAGGAGTACGTCATCGGGCCGGTCTTCAACCTCGACTTCTTCTACTCCCCGCTGGAGGAGAAGGGATCGAAGATCGAGCTGTTGGGCATCGACTGGCGGTTCGAGAGCTCCCTGGACGGTCACGTGCGATTGCCGGCTGAGCAGCAATTGGCTCTGAACGACAAGCAACGAGTCCCGGAGTACACGGTCTGTGGCCACAACTCGGCCACCCTCAGGGAGTCGCTTTTGGAGCCGGCCTTCGACCTGGCAGAGAAGTATGTAAAGGCGTCGCAGGAGCATTGCGCTCCCGGCATTATCGGCACGTTCTGACTGCAGACCTGCGTCGACAAGGACCTCAAGTTCTTCATCTACGACGTGGCGCC
>JACXTO010000161.1 GCA_016919565.1 Methanomassiliicoccaceae archaeon
GGAATGTCGAGGTCGCATACGCCTTGGGCCAGGTTGATACCCTTGACCTTGGCGCATTCGATGGTCATGGCGCGAATATCGGAATGGGTCATTATCCCAGAGCGGTCAGATCCCTTCATTTCATCTCCCCGTCTTTCGCCTGTGAATGATTAACATGGTATTAATCACTTTCAGTCTGTCCATTGTCTGGCAGGGCCCACAGACATCATCATCGGGGCATTTCCGCCCATCGCCTTTGGATCCGGCAATTGGCCGCTCATCCTTCCACGGCTCTTAGGCAATAGGCCGTTCTTAATGGCAATTAGTTCAAGCGTGACTCGAGATACGCCGACCATCGCTGGAAGCATACATTGAAAAGAAGTGGCGGGCAGGGTTGACAGACCACCTGAGCAATGGGGAATCCATACGTTCTACATGAGAGGCATGGGATCAGGGTCCCGGCCCGCCGTTCCAGCCAATAATCGAACTTGTATAAGAATCAAGGGATTGATACTCAATTTTTTGTCGTCCGGTCGTCCCTGATGGCTCTCGCTCAATCAACAGAAAAGAGAAAAAATGATTGGAATGAGGGGGTTTACTCGGTCTTCCACTTGCTGAGGAAGACGCCGGCGACGAAGAGAATGGCCGCGAAGACGGCTACCACCAGCATGTTGCCGATCGCCGACGACATGTTGTCGTAGACCATCGAATCCCTCAGGGCATTCCCGACATAGGTCAGCGGCAGTAGGTTCGCCACCGATGCCAGCCAAGCGGGGAACTGCGACGCTGGGAAGAAGATCCCCGCCAGGAACATCATCGGGAAAGTGATGGCATTGGCCGCCGCTGAGGCCGACTCCTCATCGTGGATGAAGCGCGCGATGATCATGCCCATCGATGAGAATGCCGCCGAGGACAGGATGATGGTCGCGATGGCCACTGCGTTCAGGGTCATATGCGTGTTGAACGCCACCATGCCAACGATCATGATAACAGCAACAGACATGAACACCACGACCAGCTGCCAGAGGATCTGGGATGCTAGCCATTCCGCCCTTGTGATCGGGGTGGTGGTCAGCTTCTTGAAGATGCCGTTGTTGCGGTATCTGGTCATGACCGAGACCATCCAGAATGAGGTCGTGGTCATAGTTGTCAGGGCGATGACGCCGGGGATGAAGAAATCGATGTAGTTGAACTGGGTGTTGGTGATATCCCCCCGCGTCGTTGTGATCACGTTCGTCCCTCCAGCTATCATCAGGTTGGACTGCTCGGCGAACCCGTTGACTATGCTGTATACGATGCTGGCCGACTGTTGGGTTGGGTCCAGTCGGACCAGGAGCTGCGTGGTGTTCAGTCCGGCCCCCGGCACGAACGCCATGTCGAAATCAACGGGGATGACGAGGACGGCAGTGGGCGAGTGGTCCTTGATGTATTGGTCCAAGTCGACGGTCTTGTCGATCGCGATAAGGTTCACCGAGTCGACAGTCCCGATTTGATCCACGAACGATTGGGACAGGGCCGAATCGGAGAGGTCCTGAACATAAAGGTCGACGCTGCCACCTCCGGTATTGCTGAATATTGCACCGAAGAGAAGTATCAGTAACAACGGGAATGCGATGGTCCAAAAGACAGTGCTCTTAGCTCTGAAGAATCCCTTGGCCTCCCCCTTGAGCGCAACGAGAATGCGTTTCGCCATTTCAATCACCCCTCCTCTTCGAACGCTTCTTTTTGCCGTTCTTTTCATCCAATTCCTCGACGGCGAGCTTCTTTCCCGTAAGGGTCAGGAAGACATCCTCCAGGGTCGGTCGGGTAACCTGGATCTGATCGTAGTTGCCCCCGCTCCGGTCAAGTGCGTAGATGATCTCGGGAAGGGCGTTCTTGTTCTCCAGACGGATGATGATGTCCCCGCCCTTGGATTCCATTGTGGGCCATTGCTCCTTGAGCGAAGTGGAGCAGGCGTTGTCGCAATGGGATATTATGCATCTGGACCCGGTGCCATGTGCGTCGATGATCTGCCTCGGGGTCCCGATCGCGATGAACTTTCCATGGTCGATGATGCCCAAGCGGTCGGAGAGGACCTCAGCCTCCTCCATGTAATGGGTCGTCAGAATGACCGTCTTGCCGCGCTCCTTCAAGCTCTTGACGACCGTCCAGACGTCCCTGCGGGCTCGGGGATCGAGGCCAGTGGTCGGCTCGTCGAGGAAGATGATCTCCGGGTCGTTGACCATGGAAATTGCCACGCCGGTTCTCTGCTTCAGCCCTCCGGAAAGGTTCTTGAAATATTCGTCCCTCTTCTCCATGAGGTCCATGGCCTTGATCAGGTCGTCGGCGGGCAGTTGCCGGTCGAACATCCCGCCGAAGTATTCGATGTTCTCCTTCACTGTCAGCAGGTCGAAGGCGTTGAAGTCCTGAGGAAGGACGCCGATCCTGTTCTTGATCTTTAGTGGCTCCTTGGTAACGTCCATCCCAAGGATCCGGACCTTTCCTCCGGTCAAGGTGCGCAGGCACTCCATTATCTCAACGGTGGTGGTCTTCCCGGCGCCATTCGGCCCGAGCAACGAGAACACCTCTCCGGCCTGGACGGTGAAGTCAATGCCATCAACGGCCGTGAAGTCCCCGTACTTCTTGACCAATCCTTCGACTTCGATCACAGTGTCACTCATCTGAGCACCTTAAAGCGCGCTATGGCGGAATGATATTTATTTGTTGCGAGAAAGGCTGGCGTGGTCAGCGCATTCGCTCAGGCCAGGGTGGCGAGGTAGATGACGGCCGCAGTCAAGATGATCATCAAGGCGCTGAAGTTGAGCTTCAATTGACGAAGTATCGACCAACCTTCCAATGGAGACATCCTAAGGCTTAAGATGGCAGCGGCCAGAGGAACGAACGAGAACAGGACGAAGAGCCACATGTCCACTGGCTTAAGCGTCCCCAACGAGGCGAGAATGATGAAGAGTATCGTGGCAGCGAGCGTAGCTGCGATCGAGAGGGCGATGCCCGCCTTTCGGCCGTTATGTGTCAGCAGATTCCGCTTGCCAGCCAATCGGTCAACATCGACATCAGGGAGTTCCACGCTGATGATGAAGAACAAGGCATAGCACATCAATGGAAATGACAATGCCACCATGCTGATATCGATCCCGCCTGCCATTACGAAGTATCCCATCGCAGGCATGATCAGCCCCGTTGCGATGACCGTCGAGATCTCCCCGAGGCCTCGATATGCGAGCTTGATCGGGGGCGCTGTGTAGAACCATCCCAGCAAGGCACCTAAGACCACCAACCCCAGGAAGAAGGGACCGTAGGCATAGATCGAGTCGAATAGGACCGCCACTGCGATCGAAACGGCGATCAAAGCTATGGCGAACTTCACTGCGAATCTCGATAGCTCCGGATGTTGGACCAGTACCCCGCTGCCACCTGAGAACGGGGTCTGCTTGGCGATAATGTCGGCTTTCCGGTCGAAGTAGTCGTTGCTGAAGGAGACGGAGAGGTGCGCCGTGCCGAAGATGCCATAGCCGAGCAGGAACTTGAGCGGATCGGCTTTCGCGCCATCGATTATCGCAAGGAGGGCCCCCAATGAATATATCAGGATACCTGGGAGCAGAAACCTGAATCTGGCAAGCTTCAGTACGAGCTTGAAGTGCTCAAGGTCCATCGGCTGTCTCCAGGGTCGGGCAAATATCCGTCATTCCATCGGTCATTCAGATTGGACCCCATCGATATAACAACTTTCTGGAAGAGCAACCCTTTTTGATGCCGCAGTGGATTAACGTCCGGATACATGACCCCGGACAATTTGACGAAAAGAGAGAAGGAGCGATACGAACGCCAATTGCAGATCGAAGGGATAGGGGATGAAGGGCAAATAAGGCTCAGGAACACAACGGTCGGGATGGTCGGGGTGGGCGGTCTCGGCTCGCCCGTCGGCATGTACCTAGCAGCGGCGGGCATCGGCCAGTTGATCATCGTCGATGACCAGACGGTGAATGCATCGAACCTGAACCGCCAACTGTTACATTGGCAGGGGGATCTGGAGGTATCCAGATCGAAGGTGGACTCGGCCGCGAACAAGTTGACCTCTATGAACCCCAACCTCAAAGTGCGAAGGCACGCGGAAAGGATCGACTCAAGCAATATCGCGTCTCTCCTGGATGATGCGGACATCCTGGTGGATTGCACCGATAATTTCGAAACGAGAATGGTCATGAATGATTATGCCATCGCTCGCGGCAAGCCATTTGTGCATGGCGCGGTGGAGTCCATGCATGGTCAGGCAACGACCGTCCTGGCTGGAAGGACGCCATGCTTGAGGTGTATCTTCCCTCGCCCCCCGATCTCGAAAGGGCAGATCCCGATCCTTGGTTCGGTGGCCGGCGCGATCGGTGCGATCCAGGCGACTGAAGTGGTGAAGCTGGTCACGGAATTGGGCGAGCCATTGTTCGGACGACTTCTGGTTGTCGATCTGCGGGACAATTGCTATGAGCTGATTCGCATTGATCGGGACCCGAATTGCAGCGTTTGCGGCAGGCTGGATGAAAGGACGATCAATTCTGGTGATGCTATCTGATCAGATCATTGTGCATCTTATTGATCGAGAAAATGGAAAGACGCCTAGGCATCGACGCTCCTCACCGATGGAGCGATCGTGCCAGGCCGTTCTGATTATACGAAGTAGAATTTCGTTCGGTATTTGATGGCTATGTTCGCCATCTTCTCCAGGCGGTCCAAGACGCCACTGTACCGATGCACTATGGCCTTCCCTTCGTTCGGAAGCTTCTCCCTCAGGACGGCAACCTCTTTTATCAGGTCCTGCGCATCATCGGCGCTGAAGACCTTCTTGGTCTTGGAGCTCTCGACAGCATTTGCGATTATCGGCAGTCCGAGCTTCGACGCGATTCCAGGTAGGAGGGAGTTCTCTGGACCGAAGGTGCCGATGCATCCGCGTCCGTCATCCCAGGAGAGCCCGCATTTCTTGCATGTTTCCCCCATCTCCTCGAAGGAGACCATATCCCAGCCAGTGAGCCGGTCATCGGGCGACGATTTGTCTATTATCTTCCTTGCCACATCCGCTGGCACCTTGTCAACGAATACCCA
>JACXTO010000022.1 GCA_016919565.1 Methanomassiliicoccaceae archaeon
CAGCACTGCCCACGTGCGGAAGCATGTGACGGATAGAGCCCCGATCGCAATGCTGGGGCATCCGGGGTTCGACATGTGCATATAGGTCATCAGCACAGAAAACATGATAAGCACCGAGCAAATTACGAGGGCAAGGCCACCATAGCTCAGCCTGGTGGAGCGGCTGACTTGTAATCAGCAGGTCGGGAGTTCAACTCTCCCTGGTGGCTCCATCCGCGTTTTCGAGGATGACGATGACCGGGTAATCTTCAGTTTTTTTAAGAGGCACGAAGACCTCGAGGTCAGAGAATATGGGATCTGGCATTAAGAACCGAGGGTCTCGTTCCCGATGATTTTCTCAATTAGAGCGAGTTGGCCTCACCGCAAATAGAATAGACTACTCCGTCCAGACTGTATCATCTGGTTCGAAGTTCACCTTTATCACAAGAATCCTGAAAGCCGAGCTGATTACTGGGTTCCCGTGCACGTCTCCGGGTTCGCAGATCAACACATCCTCGGGATGCAGGACCACCTCATTGCCGTTGATCTCGAACCTTGCCTCATCCAATGCGATGAATATCTCCTTGGTCTTCCGGTGGAAGTGCAATGGAACCCGATCTCCAGGCGTGAACGATACCTCCTGGATGAACGACCCCGGGATGCCCAGGTCCTTCTCTCTGAGCAGGGCTCTCTTGCGATACCCCCTCCCCTCCGTCCACTGAGCCAGCGATGCAGGGAAGTATCTCATCGCTCACCTTATCCCCATTTCCCTGCTGACGTCACGGATGGCGCCGTCGAGCACATCCACGCCGGCGTCGAGCATCTCCTTCGATATCGTCAATGGAGGAATGTAGCGCATGGATGACTTTCCGCACCCCAGGATGATCAGGCCCCGCTTGAAGGCCAGGAGCTCTATCGCGTCGCGTGCTTTGACCGCAGGTTCCTTCGTCCTTCGGTCGAGCACGAACTCTGTTGCTTGCATGAGTCCCAACCCCCTTACGTCGCCGATTATTGAATGCCTCTCCTCCAGTTCCCGCAATCGCCGGTTGAGGTAGCGGCCTTTCCTCTCGGCCGCCTCGGCAAGCTTCTCGGATTCGACGATGTCCAATGTGGCCAGGCCCGCGGCGCACGCCAATGCGTTCCCGCCGAACGTGTTGGAGTGCGCTCCGTTCTTCTGCCAATCCAGCTCGCTCCTGAAGATGGTCGCACCGATGGGAACGCCAGAACCGAGCGACTTGGCCGTGCATAGGATGTCTGGCACGACATCGAAGTGATCAATGGCCCAGAACCTTCCCGTTCGTGCCATACCGGCCTGGACTTCGTCGTCCACTAGCAGAATCCCATGAGCATTGCATATCTTGGAAATGGTTTTGGGGAACTCCTTGGGCGGAACGATGTAGCCGCCCTCCCCCTGCACCGGTTCAAGGAAGAACGCCGCCACCTCCTCCGGCGGCAGGTAGGTGTCGAAATGCACCTCCTCTATCATCTTGGCGCACCAGATGCCGCACGACGGATACTCGAGATGATAGGCGCAGCGATAGCAATAGCCATAGGGGATGCGGGTGACGCCTGGCGCAGATGGGAAGTACCTCTCCTGCTGGACCGCCTTGCTCGCCGTCAGGGACAGGGACCCAAGGGTGCGGCCGTGGAACCCGTTGATGAAGGAGATGAACTGCTTCCTTTGGGTGGACCATCGGGCCAGCTTCATCGCCGCCTCGATGGATTCGGTGCCGGAGTTGCTGAGGAAGATCTTCTTGTCGCATCCGCCGGGCGCGAGCCTGCACAACCTCTCCGACAGGTCGGCCTGGAGCTGGTGGTAATAGTCCGTGCCGGCGAAATGGGCAAAGAGCTTCGCCTGGTCGGCTATCGCCTTTGTCACCTTGGGGTGGCAATGCCCGACGTTCAGAACGGAAACACCGCTTGAGAAATCGAGATAGGCGTTCCCATCCACGTCCCAGACCATGCTGCCCTTGGCCTTGGCAACCACTAGTGGCGTCGATTTCGTGGACGTTGCCAAATATCTCTTATCGAGCTTGACCACCTTCTTGGCCTTGGGCCCTGGTGGGGTGACGCGGATGTCCGGTGTCTTGACCATTTCGCTCATCTCGCTGATTACACTTCAGTTCCCGGCACATATAGCTACCCGTCATTCAGGAAGAAGGTCCTGCGGAACACCGGCCCAGCCTATCGGTCCATATGCTCGCGCCCATCATAGATCGCGAATAAAAAGATGCACTCAACAGATACGATCTCACTGCTCTTCCATCGTCTCGACCGCCTCGGCGCTCTCGATGAGCTTTGTGAGGATGGAGTACGCGTAGATCATGTCCGCCTCGTTGACGATGAATATGGTGTCCGTGTAGCAGCTCGCCGTCTCGACGACGTTGACGTTGTTCTCGGCGAGGTTCGATGCCAAGTAGGCGAAGACACCGGAAGTCTCCACGATCCGCTCCGGGGATTTCACGGTGATCTCGACCAGGTCCACCCGAACCTTCAGGATGTTGTCCCTGCCCACGGCGTTCACGACGTCGTTCTTGAGCTTCTCGTCCGCGATGACGGTTATCGCCCTCGCGCCCTGAATGACCTGCATGATCGCCTTTTCGTTTATCAGGCGCTGGAAAACGCTCTCCAGACGATGCAGCACCGTCCAGTCGTTCTTGGCGGTGACGATGCAGATCTTCGTCCGCACCTCCAGGCTGGAGTTGGCAAGGATCTTGAGTATATCCCGTTCGTGATCGCTCTTGGCGATCTTGACGGCATATCGCCGGCAGGCGATCATCACCGCCTCCTCGTTCTTTATGCCCAAATCCTTCATGATCTGGCGAGCCAAAGACGAATAGTTGATCAGGTCCTTGGAGATACAGTCCTTGATGCTCGGGTGCGCATCGATGTATGTACGGGTGCGCTCAGCGATGCTCTCCTTCTGGGACTGCTCCTTCATAAGGAGCTAACGAAAAGATTGAGAGTTATTAAAACGTTGCATCATAGCGAGTTCAGGAAGGAGCGCAGCGATTCGTTGAACGCCTGCATGGACTCATCGCTGATTATCAGGGGCGGAACGAGGCGGACGGTCTTGCCGGCAGCGACGTTGACCAGCTGCCTTCTCTTGAAAGCGAATCTCTGGAACTCCTTTGCCTTTTCACCCTCCATCTCGATACCGATCATCAGGCCTCTTCCCCGGACATCGATTATCTGCTTGTGCTCCGAGGCGATCGCACGCAGCGCCGCCATCCATTCCTCCCCTTTCTGGCGCGACCGCTCCACCAGCCGCTCCTGCTTCATCGCTCCGATGACGGCGGTGGCGACCGCGCAGCCGAGGGGGTTCCCTCCGAAGGTGGTGCCATGCGAACCGGGAGTGAACGTCCTGGATATCTCCAGGCTTGAAACGATGGCACCGATCGGATATCCTCCGCCGAGCGCCTTGGCAACGGCCATGATGTCCGGGACGATGCCGAAATGCTCAAACCCGAACCACTTGCCAGTCCTGCCGAAACCGGTCTGGACCTCGTCGATTATCAGCAGGGCGCCGACGTCGGTGCACACGTCCCTCGCCGCCCTCATGAACTCCTGAGTGGGAACGATGATTCCGCCCTCACCCTGGATTGGCTCGACCAAGAAGGCGGCGGTGTCGTGGCCCACGGCCGACTTCAGATGCTCCACGTTCCCGTAGTCGATGAAGTCGAAGGCCTTTGACAGCAGAGGCTCGAACCCTTGCTGGTACTTCGCCTGACCAGTGGCCGATAGGGAGGCCGAGGTGCGTCCGTGGAACGAGTTCCTCGTGG
>JACXTO010000023.1 GCA_016919565.1 Methanomassiliicoccaceae archaeon
ACCGCGATGTAGGTGTCCTCCTCCTCCTCGGCGTCGATCCATTCGATGACGCCCTCGCGGATGAGGTCGGACCAGCGGCTCCGTCCTTCCCTGATGTCCTCCACATGCTTGCGGGTGAGGACAGACTTGCCGTTCTTCAGCACGACCAGGGGACGGCGCAATCTGCCCTCATCGCAGTTGATGATGACCTCGTCCATCTCCTCATCGTAACGGATGTTTATCTCATGCGACAGCAGCCCGATGCGGCGCCGCTGGCGCATCTCGGTGACCAGGTCGTGAGGCTTGTCGCAGACGCCCTTCAGGTCGCCGTTGACGTAGACACGGGTGCCGGCCGCCGGACCCTTGACCTCCTTGACGCCCTGCTCCTTGAGCATGTAGGCGACGTCCTCTTCCCTGAACCCTTCGGACACGTCGATGATCAGCGCGGCGTTCTTCACCAGTCCGCAGTTCTGACCTTCTGGCGTCTCGTTCGGGCAGAGCCGGCCCCATTGGGTCGGGTGAAGATCTCTAGCTTCAAAGTGAGGCTGCGAGCGGGTAAGGGACGATGTAATGCGCCTCAAGTGCGAGAGCGTGGACATGTTCGAGGTGCGGTCGAGGAGCTGGCTGACGCCTGCCCTGCCGCCGACCCAGTTGCCTGTGGCCAGAGCATGCAGCAGGCGGTGCGTGAGCAGATCCGGTCTTATCGCGGACGAGATCCTCAGGTCCTTCTTGCGCGCATACGACCTTTCCAGCTGGTACTTCAGGTCCTTCATCAGGTTGGTGAATGCCACGCGGAAGAGGTCCTCCATCAGATCGCCGGCAAGCTTCAGGCGCTTGTTGGCGTAGTGGTCCTTGTCGTCCTCCTTCCTCTTGTTGAGGGAGAGCTCGAGCACGGACCTGGCGATGCGCCCGAGGAAGATCGCCTTCTTCATGCGGTCGTCCTTGACGTCGCCCAAGTGCGGCAGCAATGAGCGGTCGATGATGCTCTCCACCTTCTTGACGCGGTATTCCTTCGCCTGGCCAGTAGCGAACTTGCGCTCCAGGTAGAGGATGGCGTCGTCGGTGGTGAAGATGCCATTTGGCGGGTAGAGCTTCTTGTCCTGGCATTCCTCGATGTTAGCGTAAACGATGTTGGCCATGTCGTCGGTGGAGACGATGGCATTGTAGATCTCCTCGTCGTTCTCCATTCCCAAGGCCTTCATCAAGGCCACGAGCGGGATCTGCCCCGAGGCTGCTGGCACGGTCACCATGAGCATGCCGTCGCGCTTCTTCTCCACGAGCGTCAGGGCGCGGTGCCCTTCCTTCTGCGAGAACACCTTCGCCACTTCCAGCTTGGTGCCGTAGCGCTCGTTGAACTCGACCATGACCCGGTTGGGCGCCAGGTCCTCGAGCGTGATCAGGACGCGCTCCGTGCCGCCGATGATGAAATATCCGCCTGGGTCCATCGGGTCCTCGCCCGCCTGGAGCAGCTTCTGGCGGTACTCGTCCTCGAGCAGCTCGTGCTCCTCCTCCATGTTCTCCTTGAAGAGGGTGCAGCGCTTGGACTTCGTCATCACTGGCAAGTCGCCGATGTGAACCTTTTCAGGCTCCTTCTCGATGCCATCCTCGATCACTGTGAAATCAATAGCGACCGGGGCAAGGTAGTTGAGATTGCGCAAACGCGCTTCCATCGGGGAGAGCGGGTGAACGTAGCCGTTGGCCTCGCGGATCTCTGGCACTTTGATGTGTACGGTCGGTCGTGACTGCGGGTCGGTCATCCCGGTCTTCTCGTCGCGCTTGCGGCTGACGCGGATCTCAACGATCCTGCCGTCAGTCTTGTCCGGATCCAAGCGAATAATGCCGCGCTCGGCGTCCTCCGCTGATACGCGTAGATTGTCGACGATCTTCTGCATCCGACTGTTCGGATTGTCCATTGTCGAGAGAAAGTCGTTGAAGCTGGAGATGTGGTGGTTAACGATGCTTCTCTCTTTGAAATAGAGTTCTACCAAATCACGCAAAGGGATCACCCACGGACCAAACGGTAAGCAGTTGCAACCTCAGAAGTACGGCTCTGGCGGACGACCTTGACGACGCGGCCTTCCTTTATCGGACCGAACTTCTCCTCGAGCAGACGGATGCATGGATCGCTGCGTCGGATCTTCGGAAGCTGGTCTTTGTCGACCTTCAACTTCTTCAAGACCTCCTTGGCCTCCTCGTCGCTCAACAAATAATGAGCAGGCACCAGCGCATGCTTAAATACATTAAACTGAACCTCATCGCCCAAGAATCTCACCTCTCCCCCGCAATCGCCGCCGCTAATAAGCTCTTCACACTAAGTGATGGGCTTATAAAAATGCATCGAAAGCCTGTTCTCGAGTTCGTGCCTTCCATGTACTCCCTCACCTACCTAGCGGGCCCGCGGGGATTTTCGATGCCTCGGGATTACCGGCGGCCTTTCGAACCCCGGACCATCTGGTTAAAAGCCAGGTGCTCTTTCTAGGGACGCTCGTTCTCACGGTCGTCCTACCTAGCTGAGCTACGGGCCCATTGGCAAGTAAGTCTCCGGCGTTGCGGAGGACGGAGAAAGGAGCACCGTTATTTAAAGATTGTTGATGAA
>JACXTO010000162.1 GCA_016919565.1 Methanomassiliicoccaceae archaeon
CTAGAACCGGATGATCCGGCGACCGCGTCAAGGCTCTCTGTTCGTGATCGTCCTGACCACTCTCATGGCCAGCGCACTCGCGGTCAGGATGGTCGGGAGTCCCTGCGACCGAGGGAGAAGCGAAAGGTCGGCGACGTACAAGTTGTCTGGCAACCCGCTCGGATGCATGGATTCTATTTCGTCCCTATGAAGCGGCACCGTGCCGCCGTGATGGCCGCCGTTGAGCATTCCTGGAACGAACGGTCCTTCGACGTCAGCATCGAGCATCACCCTCTTCGCGAGCTCGGTGGCCGCGGCGAGCTTGTCGTGGTCCGTCGACGTCAGCTCCTTGCGCACCGTCCCGTCCGCCTCAACCACGCCGTTCGCCTCCTCTCCAAGCTTGACCATGACTCCAACACGATCCCTCAGCCCCACCTTCCTCCAGGGCTGGTGGAACCAGTGCGACAGAATGTCCAGATAGGGCGACAGGATGAATCGGTCGTGCTTCGTGTACCAGACCATCGGCGGCTCCGAGAGCATCTCTGCGCCCTTCTTCTTCCCTCCGATCGTGAGCACGATGTCCGTCCAGAGCTTGTCCTGCACGGGAAGAGAGGATGCGCGCAGGATCTGCGCCGTCCCGATGCCTCCGGCAGCCAGCACCACCAGGTCCGCCTTGATCGTCTCCGCTCCCTGCTTGGCGCGCACCAAGACCCCGGTCGCGCGATCTCCCTCGACGAGCACACGCTCCACCGGCGTCTCCAGGCGCACTTCCGCCCCCGCAAGCTTCGCCTGGTTCAGCCACCGGCGGGCGTCCCACTTGGCCCCGCTGCCGCAGCCGATCTCGCAGAGGCCGCAGGCTACGCATCGGACCGCGTTCATCGCCTTCGGCGTTGGTGCGGGGTCATATCCCAGGCTCTCGGCCGCCTGGAACATTGCCTCAGTGGTCGGCCTCCACCGGTCTCGGGGGAAAGTGATCGGATGCAGCTCCGCTTCCAGCTCCTCGAACTCCCTTGTAAGGTCGAGACCGATCTCATCCAGGCCGCCAGTCGCCCTCGCCAGGTTCCCGCAGGCGATGGTGGTCGTCCCGCCCGTCGCAATTCCGCGAACAAGTACCAGCTCATCGCTGCTCCGTGCCGTCCACATCGCCGGGAAGAGCCGGCGGATGGTGCGCTCCGTGCCCATCACCCCCGCCCGGCGCAGCGGCTCCGTCAACGTCACCCGCCGGGACATCGGCCTGAATTCCGGTCCGGCCTCGAGCACGAGGACGTCCATGCCCGCCTTCGTCAGCTCCCTGGCCGCCAGGCCTCCCCCGGCGCCGGAGCCGACGACGATCGCCCTCACTTCCCCGCCTCCCTTTCGAACTTGAGCTCTGCCAAGCATTCCGGCTTTCCCGAAGTAAGATGCTGGGTGAACTTGAGCACAGCCCGCTCGCTCAGGCCGTGCACCACGCCCTCGTCGGTGGCGCACAGCACTGCGCACGTGCCCGAATCGTAGTTCCTAGCGAGGGCGCAGCGGTGCACGCGCATCTCTCCCCGACCATCATGGAAGCTCATCGTGAACTCGATGCCTAGCACTCGGTAAAGCACCTTCGCAGCCCTCTCGAGGTCTCGAGGCTCGTCCCGAACGCCAAGCTTCTCCCTTGCTTCTTTTCCTAGTTGCATGCCTGCCTTGTACAATGCACGCCGTGCCAAATCCACGGCTTTCTCCTCGCCCAGCGTTTCGACGAGAATAGCGACTCGTTCCTTGTGCCCCCGAGCCATCCGGTCCCGCAGCTCCTCCAGCCCCACACCGTCATTATCCAGGATACGGGGTCTGTACGTAGGAACGCTCGCCATGATCGCCTCGTCCAGCGCGGCATTCGTGGCCTGCTCGACATGCAACAGCTCATTCCTTATCGTCCGCTTGGGAAGGTAGGCGCTCGCGATCGCTAGCTTGAGGCTCATTTCTGCACCTCGCCACCGATGTGCAGCGCCTCCGGGTGCGAATCGTTGTCGGCGTAGAGCGCGGAGATCAGCTCCGCGTACCTGGCCTCGATCTTCGGCCGCCTGAGCTTCAGGTTGGCGGTGAGCTCTCCGGACTCCACCGTCAGCATGCCCTTCACCACCGCCCAGCGGCGTGGCCTCTCCGGCTGCGAGAGCCTGGCATTGACATCACGCACAGTGGCATCGATATCCACGGCCAGCTTGGCATTCCAATCCCTCTCCAGCCAGAGCAGGGCGATGCAATACGGTTTTCCCTCGCCGACGATCAGCGCCTCGGCCAGCAGCGGCGAGTCGCGCAGCATCGATTCCACCCTCATCGGGCTGACGAACTTGCCGTAGGAGGTCTTGATCAGCTCCTTCTTCCGGCCTTCCAGGTACAGATAGCCTTCCTCCACCCTCCCCAGGTCGCCGGTCAGAAGCCAGCCGTCGCGGAACGGCTGCTGCCCCAGGCAATCTTGATAGCCGGCGGTGACCTGCGGTCCGCGCACCAGCACCTCGCCGTCCTCGGCGGTCGCCACTTCGGTCATCGGCAGGGGCTCCCCCACGCTGCCGATGCGGTTCCGCCCTTTGCGGTTGAGCGTGACCAGCGGCGCCTCGGTTAGCCCGTAGGCGTTGTGCACCACGATGCCGAGCCTCTCCAGGTCCGCGAGGATATCGTCCCCCATCGGTCCCGAGCCGACGATCAGATGATCGCAATCGTCCAGGCCGGCGCGCTTCAGTGCCGCCCGCCCGACGATGGACCGGTATAGCGCGACAAGCGGGCCTGAGCGCCTCCGCATCGCCTTCGCGCCCATCTTCGTCCCGTTGATCGTGTCCCAGAGCCTCTCGTAGAACCGGGGAACGGAGAAGAACACCGTCGGCCGGACCAGTGGCAGGGAATCGCGCAGCGACCTGAAAGCCTCCAGGAAGTAGATGTCCACCGAGGTCGGCGCGTAGTACGGACCGTAGATCGCCAGTATGCCCTCGACGACGTGGTTCATCGGCAAGTATGAGAGATAGCGCACCGGGCGGTTCCTCACATCCCAGGGCGGCATGGACGCCATCGACTCCGCCATGAAGGCCAGGTGCTCGTGCGTGAACCGGACGCCCTTGGCCTTCCCGGTCGTGCTGGACGTGCATCGGATCGTCGCCAAATCCTCTGGCGCCACGTTCGCCATCGGGATCTCGCTTTCATTCCCTAGCGCCAGGAACTCCTCCCAGTCCATGACCCCGGCCGGCTTGGCATCGCGGGAGCGGCAGAACGAGACCGCCCTGGCCGAGCGGTCGATCTCGTCCGCTCGACTAAGCAATTCGTTCGTTCCGATGAAGAGCACCTTGGCTTCGGACGATTGCACCAGCTCAGCGATGTCTGCTGGTGGGGAGGTGTAGTAGAGCGGGACGCTCACCCCGCCGACCAGACCGATCGCAGTATCGATGGTCAGGTAGCGGCTGCCGTTCCAGCCGACCACCGCCACCCGATCGCCCTTCCTGACGCCCATCGCGCTCAGGGCCGAGGCTGCGCGCAGGACGTCGCGACGGAGCGCGCCGCTGTCCACATGCACCACTTTGCCATCAACGATGTCATGACAGACTATCGGCCTCTTCCCATGGCCGAGGCGGAAGAGCACCTGCTCGTGCACCGTCCGGCCGGTCCGATGCAGGAAGCCGGCGTAGACGGCGTAATCGAGCATGTGCGGCAGGAACCTGGTCCATTCGACCTCGATCCTGCCTAGGAGCCTCTCGGCGTTGGCGCGCGAGAACTCCCGCCGTTCGGTGAAATATGATGAGAGCTGAGCGAGGTTCGACGCCTCGCCCCTTGCCCCTGCCTTGAGGAATGCGTTCACCGTTGCCTGGGGCACCGGCAGGAAGAACGGTCTTGCCATTTCCACCTGCAGGTTCTTCCTGGCCCAGTCCCTCGTCTCCTTGACAAGCTGGCCGACCTCGGGGCAGGCATCGTGGGGCGCGGTGAGGTTGAACGTCCCGCCCTCCGCTCTAGGGTCGAGCATCAGGCGGACCAGCGAATCCGCCACCAGGTCCACGGGCATCAGGTTGACCTTGGTGCGCGGCGATATCGGGAAGAACCGGACGCGGCCAGTGAGGTATAGCCGCAGCGGATAGTAGATGACGTTGAAGGTCTTGACCCGGCCTGTCGAAGAGTCGCCGACGACCATGCCAGGGCGGAAGATGCTGATCGGCAGCCTGCCGATATGCTCGCGCACCGCCCTCTCGCCCAGGTGCTTGCTCCTTTCATAGTTGTTGTCCAGCGCGTCGTATCCGTCGAGGTCGTCCTCGCGAACGACGCCTTCCCTCTTCCCGGACACGTAAGCGGTGCTGACGTGCGCGAAGCGCTGCAGTCCGTGGTCCGCGTGCGCCTTCTCCGCGAATCGCAGGACGTTGAGCGTGCCCTCGACGTTGGTGCGGTTGAGCTCGTCCAGCGAAGCGTTAAGGCGCAGGTCGGCGGCCGAATGCACGACGTGCGTCACGCTCTTGACCAATGATAGATAGGTCGCTTCGTCCAAGCCCAGGTCCGCGTCTATGACGTCGCCGGCGACCGCTCTGACCCGGGAGCCGATAAGCTTCCTCATCTCGGGGAGGTCCCACCAGGCCCGGCGCAACCGCAGCTCCGCCTCCTCGTTGGACTTGGCACGAACAAGGGCCACGATATCAAAGGCTTCGCTCATCAGGCGGAGCGCCACCTGGGTGCCGATGAATCCAGTCGCCCCTGTGATCAGCGCCCGGTTCATGCCACCACCGGCAAACCCCATTCTTTCGCGAACTTGCTCAGCAGCTCGACGTTGTGCTTCGCCTTCTCCACATGCTGCTCGTTTACCAGCAGGATGCGTTCCCGGAGCGACTCCCTATCGCGTACCAGGCGGTCGTCGATCCTGCGCAGCCTCTCAAAAGCGTCCTCCGCTCGGCGGGGGATGAAGAACTCATCCCTCAGGCCGCTCTCCTGGTAGATGTCCCGCAGCCTCAGGTCGTGGCCGAGGGCCACCTGC
>JACXTO010000163.1 GCA_016919565.1 Methanomassiliicoccaceae archaeon
GATCTAGGTGCTGCTGCCGGATTTTACCGCAGTTACCTCGAGGTTGAATTGGACGGCGCGAGCGGAATGCGTGATCCAGCCCAGTGAGATGATGTCCGCGTGCTTGGCGACCTTAGGGGCCGACTCGGGGCTCAATCCGCCGGAGACCTCGACCAACGCCCGCTCGTTGAGCTTCTTGATGGCCAGATAGGCAATCTCGATCTGCTCCGGGCGCATGTTGTCCAGCATGATTATGTCCGCGCCTGCCTTGGCCGCTTCCACCGCCTGCTCCATCGACTCCACCTCGACCTCTATCTTCTTCGAGAAGGAGACGTTCTTCGCCTTCGATACGGCCTGGCCGACGGAGCCGACGACGCGTAGGTGATTGTCCTTGATCAGGATGGCATCGTCCAATCGGTAGCGGTGCGGATCCCCGCCGCCGTGCACGACGGCCTTCTTCTCGTAATAGCGGAAACCGGGAGTTGTCTTGCGCGTCGCCGCGACCTTCACGCTGGGATTGCTGCGACGACATTCCCGCACCACGTTCGACGTCACGGTCGCGATGCCGCTCATCCTCATCAGGAAATTGAGGGCTAGTCGCTCGCCTAGAAGTATCTTCTTCAAGAGGCCTTCCAGGACCAGAACGTCCTCGCCCTTGCTCACCTTCTCGCCGTCTCTCGTCATCGGATAGGTGGTGACGCCGAGCTCGTTGAACACCTCGATCGCCTCGTCCAGTCCGGCCAAGACACAGTCCTCGCCTGCCTTGATGCGGGCGCTCCCCATCTCTTCACCGAGGAGGATATCACTGGTGATGTCACCAAAGCCAACATCCTCATCAAGGTAATCATTTATCCGGCTCATCGGATTGAAATACGACTTTGCTCATATAAAGGTATGCTGAACTGGGTTGCTGGCAAACTCACGAAGTGAGTACTCGTCTTCGAAGGCTCACTTTGTTATCTTTCCGGATAATACTAACGTAAGTAAATTGCTTTCAAAGAGCAGCTAT
Source organism: Methanomassiliicoccaceae archaeon (assembly GCA_016919565.1). Classification (GTDB taxonomy): domain Archaea; phylum Thermoplasmatota; class Thermoplasmata; order Methanomassiliicoccales; family UBA472; genus FEN-33. Next base: position 989 of record JACXTO010000163.1, read on the forward strand.
CCAATAGAGGGAGGATGAAGGATTAGATCAAGAGTGGGTGATTTGGTTGATTTCCTGCGGTTATGTCACCTAGGTCTCAGATCTCTATCGACTCTCCGGTCTTCGGCATGAAGACCTTGAAATCGTCCTGCAGGTCCTTCGCCAATGCCTCACGGTTCTCGGAGTGCATGATCACTATCTTCTCAGGGTCGCAACCGCGGATGAACGCCAATAGCTCGTTGTGGTCGGCATGCGCGCTCAGGTCGAACTGGTTGATCTCGCATTTCACCTTGATGCGGCGCGTCTTGGGTGCCGGGACGATCTCCTCTGGAGCCGCCCTCCGCCCCCTCGGGCCGTAATCCGGGACCTCGATATATCCGCCATCGATCAGCTTCCTTCCGTTCGAGCCATCCACCTGGTAGCCTGTCATCAGGACCGCGCTCCTCGGGTCGTCTTTGACGTAATCCAAGTAGCTGAGGACCGGCCCTCCATCGACCATCCCGCCAGTGGTGATGATGACCTGGCCACGCTTCGCCCTGTCCCTAACCGCTGGTGTTCGTACCTCAGCGAACTTGTTGCGCGCCTGCTTGAGCTGCTTGTCCGACCTCAAGTACTCCGGGTGCTCCAGATAGATGCGGTTCACGGTCTTGCCCATGCCGTCGACCCACATGTCGTACTTCAGGTCTTTTAGGATCAGCATCGCTTCCTGCGTCCGTCCGACGGCGAAGCAGGGGATGATCGCCTTGCCGCCCCGCTCAACTACCTCCTTCACCTTCTGGATGAAGCGGTTCTCCTCCTTCTGTCGGTCGGGATGCAATCTTCCGGCGTACGTCCCCTCGACGATCAGGTTGTCGCACTTTACCGGGTGCGCCCCGTAGACAAGGCGAGTGCTATAAGTGTGCATGTCGCCGGTGAAGAGCGTCGTCCGGTCCCCGCGGAGCTCGTACATCGTCGCCCCTGGAACATGGCCGGCGCTGTGCAGCTCCACCTCAAGGCCGCCGACGTCGATGACGTCGCCGTAATCCAACGTAGCAAAGGACGTCATCGCCTTGCGGATGTCCTCCGGCTCGAACGGCCTCGGATACCCTTCCGAGTCCGCGACCTTGATCGTGTCCTGCAGCAATATCTGAGCGACCGCGATCGTCATCGGCGTCGCCGTGACCCGGCAGTCGTTTCGCGCGCAGAGCCACGGGATCATGCCGCTGTGGTCGACGTGGCTGTGGGTGAGGAACGCGTGATCAATGTGCGGCGGTTCGATCGGTGGCTCTGGCGGCTCTTTCGGCCTCAACTTCAATCCGTACTCGAATAGCAGGTTGGCGCCTTTGTTCTCCAGGACCATGCCCAGCTTGCCAACCATTTCCGCTCCACCGAGGAATCTGATCTTCATTTCCGCTTACACCTTCTGCTTCTGTGAGCCGATTAACTGGATAACGACCTTGCGATCCCGACCACCATTGTCGAGCTCCATCAGCACTAATTGCTGCCAGATGCCCAGGTCGAGGGCGCCGTTGTTGAAAGGCACCGTCATGGAGGGACCAAGGAATGAAGCCCGGACGTGCGAGTGACCATTTCCATCGCCGCCGGTGCCGTTGTGATCGTACCCCATTCCCTTCGGGAACAAGCGCTGCAGGGCGCCTTTCATGTCGCTCTGCAACCCTGGCTCGTTCTCGATCGCGTAGATGGCCGCGGTCGAATGAGGCACGAAGACACAGGCTAGGCCGTCCTGCATTTGGGACCTGGCCAAGGCCGTTTTGACCTCGCCGGTCAGATCGATGATGTCCCCCTCCTTGTCCGTTGACAAGGACAGGACCTTCCTGAATGTCTCCATGTTCTTAAGTTGGCTAAATTCTCGTTCATATAAGCCACTTATGGTCGGCGAATCGGAGTATCTGCCGTTTGCGAGTGCAAGTAAAAGCTCGAACGCTAGCTTTCTCCGAGAGCGAAAAAACAGTCGATAGATTAATAGGTCATCGAAAATTAACCTAATACTGTGACTAGCTTTATCTCAGGCAATTTCCATTTTGGTAAGCCAGAATTTGACCCTGACAAGGTATGGCTCTCCTCGAGCTACAGGGTACTGCTGATAAAGCAGGGCATCGAAAAAGCGGGGAGCATCAACAAGCTGGGAAGGGAGCTGGGCTACCGCTCTCGAGTCCATCCTGGGTGGTCGATAAGGCAGATATTGCTAGGATATCAGGCATTCCCCTTGGACCGGCTCACGAAGATGGCCGAGTTCCTTGGTCTCCCAATAGAGGATATACTTCAACATCGGACCAAGCCCAAGGCGGTGACGCTTGAGAGCACAAAGGATGCTCTCACGAGAAATGGCCTGTACTGCTATTATCCCCGCTGATGCATTTTACGGTCCTACGGCACTAGTTCTTCCACATAATCTGGTAAGAGACCGCGATCGAGACAAAGTCTTTTATACCGACTTCTCGATATTGAACATGTCGGACAACCGTCCGACCGAAGGGATTGGGAGTGCTATTCAGACGTCGGTCCAAAGACGATGATGATGAGGTGACGACCTCTCTACTTAGGAGAGGAGTCTATCGCGTCTCCGACATCGAGGACGAGGAGATCAAGAAGTTCAAGGGATCGGGAATGGTCTTCTCCTTTTGGGGCGCGGTGAAGTACACATTCATTCTCACGCTGCTTCTCTGGTGGCTCCCGATATTCGGGCAAATGATAGCCGGTTACGTAGGGGGCCGACGGGCCGGGTCGCCGATCAGGGCGGTCGTGGCCGCGTTCGTGCCAGTGATCGTTCTCTTCACCATAATGTACCTCTTCAACAGCGGTATCCTGCCTTCCCAGGTCAACGGCGTCACCATCAATCCCGAGCAATTGTTCGCTAGCTTTGGTGCCGGAGTGCCTTACATCGAGCCGTACCTGCAGTTCGCCGGACTGTACATCGAATCGTTCATGGGCGTTATCCAATCGATCAATCTGCTCAAGATCGACAACTACATCGTGCTGGTGGCGTTCGCCTACATCGGCGGCGTGCTGGCGCAGCAGACCCGACGCGAATTGGAGTACGTCGCCGAGCGCGGCGGGCACGAGACCAAGATCGTGATCGGCAAGGACCAGAGCGATGACCGGACGCCGCTTCGGCTTCGCGCCCTGCGATACTCCAAGGCGCAGGACGAGGAGAGCGACCGCAGCTTCAACGAGATGGAGGCCCTGGATGGGGATGCGGAGGTCGTCGAGGATATCGAGCCGCAGCCGATACACACAACCAAGAAGCGGAGCGCCAACCAGATGATGCAGGAAAGCCCCCGCAATCGACGCGCCATCGCCGAACGCGTCAAGACCATGGAAAGGGACCAGAGGGGCGTCGAGCGCAAGGTCAAGCAGCGATCGACCGTGGCGTCGGGGCTGGTATCGAGGTCCGCTCAGAAGGCAGCCAAGCAAAAACCGAGGGCGGTCGATAAGGAGTCCAAAGGCTCGGACGGCCCCGAATATATTTGAAGCTAGCACTGATCGAGACTTGCCCTTCAGAATCAGTTAGGATGTATGTCCTGCTATCCCATCTGTGGCTACGAAGAATATAAATACGGCCACCTTTTTCCACGCCTTCAGGCGATTCACAATATGTTCTGTCCAACGTGCAAATCATTGATGTTCCCCAAGGATGGGATGTTCAGGTGCGGGAAATGCGGAACGGAGAAGAACACGGCTGGCACGTCCCAGGGGTTCCTCACCCAACTCCGGCAGAAGGAGATGGTCGTAATCGAGTCCTCTCAACCCACCCTGCCAAAGACCAATGTGGAATGTCCTAAATGCCTGCACAACGAAGCCTTTTGGGTTCTCAGACAAACGCGCGCGGCGGATGAGCCTGAAACCAAGATCTACCGCTGCGTGAAATGCACCCATTCATGGCGCGAGTACTAGGCCATATTGGTAGTACTAGCAATCCTTATTAAACCACAAGCGGTTATCGCTGGAGAGGTGGAACGATGTTCCAAGCCAAGGTGAAATCGGAGACGTTGAAAGGGATTGTGGATGTCGTCTCCACACTCGTCGATGAAGCTAAATTCAATGTGAATGCCAAGGGTGTTTCTCTTAAGGCGGTCGACCCGGCACATGTCGCCATGGTGGACCTGAAGATCGACAGGAGCGCCTTCGAGGAGTTCGCAGCTGATGACACGGAACTAGGCATCGATCTTGACAAGATCAAGGAAGTTTTGCGTCTATCCCGAGCGGGGGATATCATCACCCTGTCCCAGGACGAGGACAAGAACCGATTGGTGATCAATGTCGGCAACGTCACCCGGCGCATGAACCTCGTCGACACGACGGGAATGTCCGACCCGAAAGTGCCGAACATCAACCTGCCCGCCAAGGTGGCAGTGAATTCCGAGGAACTGCAGAAGGGCATCAAGGCCGCCGAGAGCATCTCCGACCATATCGCCCTGATCGCGACGGCCGAGGGATTCGAGATGATCTCCGAGGGCGATACCGACTCCGCCTCGCTGAAGCTGAGCAAGGACATGATGGTCTCTCTCGATGTCAAGGAGAACGTGCGCTCCCTGTTCCCGCTGGACTACTTCTCCAACATGATCCGAGCGATCCCGTCAGGAACGGTCGTCAGCATGAGCATCGGGAACGATTACCCGGTGAAGCTGGAATTCGCGATCGCCGATGGTAAGGGCACGGTCGACTACCTGCTTGCTCCGAGGATAGAGTCGGACTGATTAAAACTTCAATTCCTGGATGATGCTGGTCTCCTCTTTGGGGACCAGCACCACCACGGTGATCTTATCCCTCAGGTTCGATTTCTGGATCTTCTCCCTGAGGAGTTCGTCGATCTGGTAGATGCCGGCGGAGTTGTTCATCTGGATCTCGACCCTGATCGGGCGCTCCTCTCCTTTCATCACCCTCACCTTGTCGATCGCCAAAGCTGATACGGAGTGGATGTTGACGCTTCCCGATCGGAAGGGTATCCTAGCCCTCCCCTTCTCCATGTCCAATGCGTCCGCGACCCTGACCACACCTGCCTCCAGTGTCAGCGGTATGATGTCCGTACGGTGGGCGATCATGGCGTGAAGCACCTCGACCATGACCACCATGACCACTGGCTCCGGGTACAGGTCCTTCAGCAAACGCTTGATGATCTCCGGCGCGAGGGAGACGGAGAATTCCTCGTGGTTCTCTCGGTGCACCGCATGCCCGATGTCGTGCAACGCTGACGCCAGGACGACCACGACCTCGGCATCGTCGTTCTTCAGGCCATAGCTCTTGACGATGTCCGGCACGTCGCCTTCCGCAATCAGCATGCGAAGCATCTTCAGCGCCGTCCGGGTCACGATCTTGATGTGTATCGGGCCATGGTCGTTGAAGCCGAGGCGCTCGATGGCAGTGATGTTCGACGCGCGCCAGTAGGCCTTGAGCTCAACATCCTCGTTGATACGCTCCACCAGCTTCACAAGGGTGCGATTCCCTTCGGTGGGCACGTCGAACGTCTGCGCCATCGGACGACCAAGGGCGGGGGAGTAGATAAAACTGCATACTCGCTGGATGCCCCATCATTGTGCTTCGCATGTTACAAACGTTTTTAAACATCACTTCGATTATTCTCCACCCCGAGGAGAAGGTTGCTTAATGGTCGCATATCCCGCTGATGTAATCGCCGAACTGGAGAGGAAAGCGAACCTCATCCGTTCCCATGTTATCCGTATGACTCGCTCCGCCGGTTCAGGACACCCGGGCGGATCCCTATCGTCCAGCGATCTCATCTCGGCCTTGTTCTTCAAAATAATGAACCATCGCCCCTCCGACCCCAGTTGGGAGGACCGGGACCGCTTCGTGCTCTCCAAGGGGCACGCCGCGCCGGCCTACTATGCCGCATTGGCGGAGAGCGGTTACTTCCCCGTGGACGAACTGCTGACCCTCAGGAAACTGAACAGCCGCTTGCAGGGACACCCCAGCAAGAGCAAGTTGCCAGGAGTTGAGATGTCCACAGGCTCCCTCGGGCAGGGATTGAGCGTCGCAAACGGCATGGCGCTCGCCGCCAAGCTGGACCGCAGGACGCACCGCATCTACTGCATCTGCGGGGACGGCGAGATGCAGAGCGGCCAGATCTGGGAGGCAGCGATGCTCGGGGCGCATTTCGAGCTCGACAACGTCACCGCCTTCGTCGACCGGAACATGCTGCAGATCGACGGTCCGACGGAGAAGATCATGTCCCTCGAGCCATTGGCTGACAAGTGGAAGGCCTTCGGATGGCACGTGATCGAGATCGATGGCCACGACATGCGCCAGATACTCGATGCTTGCGATAGGGCGAAGGACACCCGCAGCAAGCCCACCATGGTGATCGCTCACACCGTTAAAGGTAAGGGCGTCTCGTTCATGGAGAACGCCCTCTCGTTCCATGGCAAGCCCCCAAACGAGGAGGAAGCGAAGAAGGCGCTGAAGGAACTGGAGGGAGACCAATGAAGTGGAGCTATGCCAGCCAGCGTAAGGAGTACGGCCGGGCGCTTATCGACCTGGGCAAGATGCGCAAGGACGTGGTCGTCCTTGATGCCGACCTTTCCGGTTCGACAAGGACGGCGGACTTCGCCAAGGAGTTCCCGGAGCACTTCTTCAACTGTGGAATTGCAGAGCAGAACATGATGGGGACGGCGGCCGGGCTCGCCGCCTCGGGGAAGGTCGTCTTCGCATCCAGCTTCGCCGTGTTTGCCACCGGCCGCTGCTGGGACCAGATCAGGCAATCCATCGCTTATCCGAAGTTAAATGTCAAGATCTGCGCCACCCATGCCGGCATCACCGTCGGTGGGGACGGCGCATCGCACCAGACCGGGGAGGACGTGGCGTTGATGCGCACCCTGCCGAACATGACCGTGGTCGTGCCGGCCGATGCGCAGGAGACGTACAAGACCA
>JACXTO010000164.1 GCA_016919565.1 Methanomassiliicoccaceae archaeon
GTCATCTTGTCAGCTTCCGCTAGCGGACGGTATTTCAAAGCCCGAGGATAGAAATCCCGCTCTGGGAACTTCCATTCCATCCCATGTGCCTGAGCCTCGATCAAAAGATCCCCCCAGCCGGCCATGACCGTGTCATATCCGTAAAGTCTGTAAGCCTCCAAGGCGATCTTTGTGAAAATATCTGGATCGTGAAAACCGTCATACATCTTGAGCCCGGTGGACTCCAAGATCCACTTGGCCGCCCCCAAATGTTGGTAGAACACGGGGACTCGGTCGGCCGATCGAAGCTCCAGGGCGGCATGGAACCGTTGCTTTGGACTCATGATGGCGCAACGCATTTCAGTTCATAAAAACATATTGAGTGCAAGCGCGCCAAACAATTGTTGAACAGTCCAGTCATCCTCTAATGATGTGGAGATAGTTGATAAATAGACAGTACACAATCTCGGGACGATTCCATGGCATACGGTGTTGCTCTCGACCTCGGAACCAGCGGTTATCGTTCACATCTGGTTGATCTATCCAAGAATGGGAAGATAGTCTCCACGTCTATCACCATGAGGCACCCACTTCCTAGTGCCAACATCATGGACCATCTGCACTTTTGGATGGAGAACGGCAGTGAGGTCGGTCACAGCATCATCGCCGAGACGGTGGATCACCTGATCGAGCTACACGGAGCTAAACCACAAGAGATCGAGCGGCTCGCCGTTTGCGGCAATCCGGCCCAGCTGTCCATGTTCGAGAATATTGAGATCCGAGACCTGGCCTTTGCCGGGCAATCGCTCATAAACCGGCTCAATATCAAGGTCCCGGAACGACGAGCCCATGTGATCAAGGCGGAAGAGCTGGGTCTAAAGTCGGTGAAGGCAACGGCGGACGTCAGGATTCCCCCGTCCATCAGGCACGAGATCGGGGCAGACGCGCTGGCCATGATCATCAAGACCAAGCTCCTGGACAAGAAGGAGACGTGCATGGTCACCGATTACGGTACGAACGCCGAGATGGGCCTATACCACAACGGAGAGCTTTATACCGGTTCAGCAGCCGCCGGCCCGGCAATGGAAGGGCAATCGATCGAGTTTGGCATGCTGGCGGCGCCCGAGGCGATCTCCGATCTGTCCATAGGTCCGGACGGAATGTGGTACAACTACGTCCTGGACGAGCATCTCCATCCTCGCAAAGCTGCATTGGTCGGTCCCCGCAACAACCAGGTCCAGATCTTAGAGAACATTAAGGCGCGCGGAATAACCGGAACAGGTGTGGTGGCGGCGGTGGCGGTCGGGCTCGAGACCGGAATTATCAAGTTGCCCCAAATCGACACACCGGACCACGTGATGCACCTCATGAACGGGATATCATTCACCGAGCACGACCTGAAAGAGGCGGGGAAGGCCATGGGGGCCATCCGCGCCGGCCACAGGACGCTCATCCATGACGTGGGCATCGACGACGCCGAGGTGAAGACGATGTATCTGGCAGGAGCTTCCGGCACCTATGTCGACCCGATCAAGGCACAGACCGTGGGCCTGGTGCCGCGGGTGCTGGAGAGAACAGTGCAGGCAGGAAACACATCGCTCATGATGGCATACGATATCCTGGTCGATGATAACGGCCTGGACCACATGCAGGATGTGGCCAACTCGATCGCCTCCAAGCACATCATGTTCGCCACCAGCAAGGTGTTCGAGGATCATTACGTAAATGAGCTGGCATACTGGGACGAGGGCATGCCGTTCGAGATGTTCAATAGAATGCTGCAGGCCGGGGGTTACAAACCGCTGCCCGACATAGTCCGGCCCAAAGAAACACTGCGTATCGTTAGCAGCGACATTCCGGTCATCGGAGACCGAGGGCTTAAGACGTTGGAGGATGTCGGGGTCTACCTCATCGGGTCATTCGAAGGCTGCATCGGTTGTAAGAAGTGCGAGAAAGACTGTCCGGAGAGGGCGCTGAAGGTATTCCCGATGGGGGACAAGAAGTTCAAGGTCAGGATCGCGACCGAGTTCTGCCTTGGCACCGCATGCAAGAAATGTGAAACGGTCTGTCCGGAAAGCGTTTACCAGTTCAACAAGCTCGCAGTGGTAAGAAGAGGAGATGACCAGTAAGTGCGTATCGTATCAGTCGTTGACAACATGTCGGGAACGTCTTTCAACTACTCCAAGATAGTGAAGCGCGTGGATAAGCCCGACCGACATTTCCTTTCCGAGCATGGCCTTTCAATCATGGTCGAGACGGACGAGGGCAAGCGGGTCCTAGTGGACACCGGGGCATCGGCGACTGTGTTCTCGCACAATCTCGCGCTCCTGGGCTACAAACCGAGCGATATCGATGCTGTATTCATCTCTCACGGACACTACGACCACATGGGCGGTCTGGTGTCGATGATCGATGCCGGTGTCCCGATATACGGCGACCCGAAGGTCTTCTCCTCGAAGCGCTTCGCAGTCGCGGTCAACGGGACCAAAAAGGACATCAGCGCTCCGAAGGAGCTCATCGATGCACTGCACAGGGCCAAGCTCAAACTGTCAGCGTCAAGCGTGGAGATAGTTCCCGGAGTGAAGACCTCTGGCCAGATCGTGCGCGAATCGAAGTTCGAGGTGCAGGACCGTTTCCTCAAGGAGGAGGAGCCCGGCTGCCAGATCAATGACGAGGTCTCCGAGGAGCAGGCGTTGTTCGTCCAGACCAAGAAGGGACTGGTGATCGTTTCCGGCTGTGGTCACCCA
>JACXTO010000165.1 GCA_016919565.1 Methanomassiliicoccaceae archaeon
ACAGGCTTCTGATGGTGCCCGAGCTGTGCCCAGGTCAGCATCTCGAACCACTCCTCGAGCGTCCCGAACCCCCCTGGCAGGGCGATGAAGCCCTCGGCCAGCTCGGCCATCTTCATCTTTCGCTGGTGCATCGTCTCCACCAGATGAAGCTCGGTGAGCTCGCGGTGCACGATCTCATCCCTCTCCAGGAACCGGGGGAGCACGCCTATCGCCACGCCCCCATCGTCCAGGACGGCCTTGGCTATCACGCCCATGAGCCCCACCCTGCCGCCGCCATACACTAGGCCGATGTTCCTCGAGACCATCAGGTGGCCGAGCTCCTCCGCCGCCTGACGGTACTCCATCCGGCTTCCCATGCATGAGCCACAATAGACAGCGATGCGCTTCATGTCCGAACTCAGAACAGCTGACCTCGATATACCATTTATCCCTTCGCTGCAAAGGCTCATAATCACCGGGACCGATTGCTTGCGGAGGACCGATGACAGGCAACCGCATCGTCATGAAGACCCCGGAGAATGAGTTTCTCATCGAGCTGAACGACTCCGCGACTGCCGACGCGCTGTACCTTGCCCTCCCGATCGAGGAGTACATCAACGTCTGGGGCGAGGAGATCTACTTCGAGGTGCCGGTGGATATGAGGTTGGAGGATGGAAGGAAGGTCCTGGAGGTCGGGGAAGTGGCATATTGGCCTCAGGGAAAGGCGTTCTGCGTATTCTTCGGGAGAACGCCGGTCAGCAAGGGACCGAAGCCGGAGGCGTACAGTCCGGTAAGCCCACTGGGAAAGGTGGTCGGCGAAGTGGAAGCCTTGAAGGGCCTAGGCGACCGCACCCGGGTGAGGCTGGAGCAGGCCTGATTCACTTGCTCAGGGTTATCTTCATCCCTTTGTTGTCGGGATGTGTGATTATCCTCTCCAGGCCGGCCTCATCGACCAACGAGAGTGCATCGTCCAGATTTTGCTGGTTCGAATAGGCCGCGATTATCCCGGTCTCTCCGTGCACCCCGATCATCTCGCAGCCTTTGACCCGCAGCATCGACATCAAGCGGTAGAGCTCCTTGCCCCCCTTGAACCGCCTGATCTCCACCACCTTCGAGCCGAGCAGCTGCAGTCGATAGATCGAGTCGCCCATCTTCGTGATGTCCGACTTGATCGCCGCTGGCATGAGCTTCATCAACACTTCCAGGGCCTTCTTCTCCCGGTCCTTCTCATCGATGGTGACCATCTTCTGGTAATCCAGGGAGTTCGCTTCCATGCCCGGGACGATCAAAATAAGCGGATTCGCCTCCGGTATCGGGGTCCTGCAGGCGATCTCCAGCTCGCCGGTCACGATCACCACTCCACCGAAGAGGGAGCCTGCGACCCTGACCCCGGTATCAGGCCTGAGCTCCAGGCGTCCGTCGTTCTCGTTGACCATGTTCCAGGAGATGATGCGCCTCAGCTCCCTCTGCCCTATCGGACGCCCCAAAGCCGCGTTCACGCCCGCTGCCGCCGCCGCGATGGTCTCCGGTGCGGCATCGAAAGGTACGCTGGAATGCTCCGGGCTGGTGATCTTGAACGCCCCCCTGTACTCCAGGATGTTGCAGAGCGCCCGGCAGACGTGTTCCACCGGGGCATGAGGCTCTACGTCCACCTCCCACTCGGCCGAAGGGACGATCTTGAGGAAGATGTGGATATCGATGGCCGCGCCGATCCCGCCTCCGCCAGGGCAGCCGCCGAACTTCTCGGTGGAATCGATCGTGGCCAGGTCAAGGACCAGGGGAGCACGGACGGACATGGGGCGGGCTTGGTCTAGCTTGCCCGGCAAAGGGTAGGGGCCGCCATTGGTCTCGCCCATCCTCAGCACCTTGTGCTCCGCCACTGTGGCGACAGTCATCGACGTTCAAATGACCGCTCCGCTTTTGTACCTTATCTTCTGGGCACCGTTTTGCGAATTAACCTGAACAAAGCGTAAATATTGGGCGGTGCGAGGTGTCTGCGGAGATCAGGATGAGCGCCGACAAGATCGTAAGGACAGATGCGGAATGGAAGCAAGCCCTAGGGCCTGAGGAATATCGCCTGCTGAGGAAGAAGGGCACCGAACTGGCATTTACTGGCAAGTTCCACGATTTCAAGGGCAAGGGGACGTACACCTGCGGCGGCTGCGAGCTGCCGCTGTTCTCCTCCGACGCCAAGTTCAATTCCGGGACCGGCTGGCCTTCATTCTTCGAACCGATCGCGAAAGACGCCGTGGAGGAGCACCTGGACTTAGACTACGGGGTACGGACGGCGGTCCGCTGCGCCCGCTGCGGAGGCCATCTGGGGCACGTGTTCGATGATGGCCCACCGCCGACCGGGAGGCGCTACTGCATGAACTCAGGTGCGTTGCACTTCGAGCCCGCCTGAGGCATCACTCGCTGCCGATCAGCTCCAGGTCGTCGAAGCACACCGACGGGAGAATGTAATTGAGCGATGTGGTGGCATCGCACCCCACGGCCCGAACCTTGCGCAAGGCTTCGAACATGTTGCCGGTGAGCAGGCAATGCTTCACCGTCTTTGTTATGGAGCCATTGTGGATCAGGTGGCCGCACCTCACCTCAAGGCCGAAGGCCCCGGTGATGGGGTGCACGGTCGGGTCCGAGAAGCTGTCCACCAGGATGCCCTCGTCGACCGAACTGACGATCTCGTCCACGCTGTTCGTGCCCCTCTTCAGCACCATGTTTAGTGGAGCGATCGACACCGGCATCTGCCATTGCCCCACAACGTCGAACGGGTTCCGCCTCAGGCCATTGCCGGTCATCTGACCATCGGACTTGTATGCGTTATAGGCGTCATTGATGAAGCCACCGAGGACGCCGTCCTTGACCAGTTCCTTCTTCTTGGTGGGAACGCCCTCATCGTCGAATGGGGACGAGAGCACTCCGCGCTCGTCCGTCGGATCGTCCGTGAAACTCATCGACTTATGAGCGACCGGCTGGCCGGCCTTGTCGGCCCAGGGGCTGCGCTTGCGGCTGACGTTCTCCATGCTCAGGGCGAAGGAGACCGAACCCCTGAGCATCTCCGCCAGGTCCTGAGGCGGGATGATCACTGAGCCCAGCATCTTTCCGTGGTAGGCCTCCGCCTTGGCGGAGGATTTCGCCTTCTGGTTCAGCCGCCTGCCGACGGCCGTCGGGTCGAGGTCGTTTATCCTCGAAGAGAAGAAGGTCTCCGCCCCCTCTCCTGGCTTCGCACCCTCGGTCATCGCGGTGAGCCTCATGAACACCAGGGTGCTGTCCCGGCAGACGTCGAGCCCGTGGGTGTTTGCTGTCCGAGCCTGGATATGTCCTGCCCTCAGGACTCCGTTGGGCACCTTCACCTTCCCGGGTTCCACGGTCGCGCCGATCACCGCGGCCATCAGCTGCGCCAGATCCCGGTTCTCAGCCCCCCGGACGTTCTCGTCCGAGCAGCGCGCCCACACGCCTGGCTTGTCCGGTCTGGGGAATCCCTTGAATATCCTCTCCACTGGGAGCAGGGAGGCCACCCGGGCGGCGTTCCTGGCACAGGCCTCCGCGTCGGCGATCGTGGACACGACCGAGGACGATTGGCCGAAGCGATCGTCCCTCAGCAGCCTGATGGCGATCCCGAGGTCGTTCTTCTCCTCCACGCTCTTGACTTGTGAATCATCGACATAGACGGACCAGCTGTGGGCGCGGACGGCATACGCCTCGACCTCCTGGGCACCCTCCCTCTTGGCCGCCTGGATGGCCGGTCCGATGAAGTCATCGAGCTCCATTCAACCACCGCCCAGGATGACCCGCGATCGGCAGTAGGGGCCTCCGTCGGCGACCGGGACAAAATCCTCGCTCCCTTTTCCGCAATGTCCCCCGTCCAGCCTGACGTCCTTGGCCACGGCGTCCGTGGTCTTGAGGATCTCCAGCGCCTTGCCAGTGAGCGTGAAGGAGCGGAGCATGTCAGTGATCTTCCCATTCTCGATGAGGAACCCCCGGAGCGCCTGCCCCTCGAACCCTCCTCCCACCGGGTCCTCCATGCCACTGATGAAGTGGTCCGTCATGACGCCGAACTTCACGTCCTCGAGCATTTCCTCCAGCTTCCAATCCCCCGCCTCGAAGTAGGTGTTGGTCATGCGCACGAACACCCGACGGAACGGGTCCTGCGCCCTCCCGTTGCCGGTCGGCTGTTTCTGCATCTCCGCCGCGGTCTCCAGCGAATGCAGGTAGCCCTTGTACACCCCGTTCTCGATTATCGTCGTCCGAGAGGAAGGCGTGCCCTCATCGTCGAATGGAACGGAACCGTATGCGCCATCCACCGTGCCGTCATCCACCATGGTGATTAGATCGCTGGCAACCTTCTTTCCAACCACCGTGGAGAGGAATGAACGCTTCTTGATTATCTCGTCCGCCTCGGAGGCATGGCCCATCACTTCATGCGCAAGCAGGCCGCTGATCCCCGGGTCGGTGATGCATATCTGCTCGCCCGAAGGGCATTTCTTCGCAGAGAGCATACCGATCGCCTCGTTCCCGCAA